>NZ_CAXBVX010000059.1:0-12827 GCF_963979125.1 uncultured Candidatus Puniceispirillum sp. | reverse complement strand
CCTGTTGCCACCTGATTTGTTGCCAGCCCAAGAAAAAAAATCGCAAAGATAAAAGCGGTCAGCGCGCCAGCCATTCCACCAGCGATAATACCTATATAGGCATTGCCTGTTAACATGGCAGCGGCAAAGGCCGACACCGCCCCCATCAGCATCATACCTTCAACACCCAGATTCAGTACCCCGCTTCGTTCGGTAATCAATTCACCTAACGCCGCAAAAACAAGCGGTACCGAAGTCAGTAGAATTGTCAGAATCAACTGCTCCATTATGCTTCCTTCTTCGCGGAATCAGCCTGTCCACCAAACATGACTGGCAACTTAATTGCCACATGGAACCTGTTGAATGTCTCGCCAGCAAGCAGCATGAATAACAATATACCCTTGAATACGCCGGTCACGACCTTGGGCATGCCAAGCGCGATCTGTGCCGAGTCGCCACCAAGTTCGGCCAGCGCCACAACCAGTCCGGCAATGATTACCGCCAAAGGATTAAGCCGTGCCAGAAACGCCACAATGATAGCTGTAAAGCCATAGCCAAATGAAATATTTGGCTGAAGCTGGCCAATATTTGCCGATACTTCAATCATCCCAGCCAAACCAGCTGTCGCGCCTGAAACCGCCAGCACGGCGATTGTTGTCATGGCAGGGCTGAAACCAGCAAACACCCCCGCACGCGGGGCATCCCCCATAACCTTTACCTGAAAGCCTGCCAATGTCCGCGATAATACAAACCACGCGGCAACCGACAATAACAAAGCCCCAAATACGCCCCAATGCAACTGGCCAAGCGTGCCGATTCCCGGAATGTTCACAAGGCTGATGAGCGCGGCATCTTCATACATTTTGGTCAGCGGAAACCCGAATGACATGGGATCACGCCACGGCCCGCGCACCAGCCAGTCAATGAACAGCGCGCCAACATAGGTCAGCATCAAAGACACCAGAATTTCGTTGGTATTGAAGCGCACCTTCAATAATGCTGGAATCATCGCCCATAACAGCCCGCCGATCATGGCGGCTATAATCATCGCGGGCATCATCAGATATGCTGGCAGATCAGGATAGGTCAGCGCCACCCAACCAGAAAACACCGCCCCCAAAATCAACTGCCCCTCGGCACCAATATTCCAGACATTCGCGCGATAACAGAACACCAGACCACAGGCGATCACAATCAGCGGACAGGCTTTGACAAATAGATCGGCAACCTGATCTGGCCGTGACACTGGCGCGATAAAAAACTGATACAAGGCCGCACCCGGGCTATATCCCAGAATGGCAAAAATGATCGCACCAATGACCAATGTCATAGCAATGGCAAGCACCGGAATGCCCAATGTCATCGCTAGCGAGACCGATTTGCGGGGCGTCAGAGTAATCATGACGCACTCCTTTTACCTGTTTTTTGCGGGTTACCTGTTTTTTGCGGGGTGGCGCGCTTTGACGCTGATTTCGATCTTGGCGATTCTGTGACGGTATCTTGCATGCCGCCCATCAGCAATCCAACACGCTCGGCTGTCATATCACCTGTATCGGCGGCGGCTGATAGCCTGCCTTCATGTAGCACACTAATCTTGTGCGAAACGGCAAAAATTTCTTCAAGGTCCTGCGATAGCATAATCACGGCTGAACCAGCAGCAGCCAGTTCCAGCATGGCCTTACGGATAAATACGGCAGCACCAATATCAACGCCCCATGTTGGTTGCGAAACAATCAGAACTTTTGGTGCTTTTATAATTTCGCGGCCAACGACAAATTTCTGTAAATTACCACCTGACAGCGAAGACGCCATCGGATCATTTTCGGGAGTGCGCACATCAAAAGACTTGATGATCTGCGCGGCACGACGTTGCAGAAAGCTGAAATCAATCAAGTTCCGGTTTATGGCACCATCTAGGGAATGCGCTGTCAGCAAGGTGTTTTCTGATAATGTCATGCTGGTAACGGCGGCATGTCCATTACGTTCTTCAGGTACAAAACCAAGGCCAGCTAGCCGACGCTGGGCGGGGCCAAGCTGCGAGACATCCTTGCCGTCAATTTTTATGATATTGCTATCCCGTGGGCACCATTCGCCCATCAGGGAAGACATCAATTCATCCTGTCCATTTCCAGCAATACCGGCAATGCCCAAAATTTCTCCACTTCGGGCGGCAATCGTAATATCACGAAGGGCAGTAGAAAACTGGTTATGCTTGGAACGATTAAGGCCATCGACACTGAAAATAATCTGCCCTTTTGCATTGGCTTTCTGGCGGGTCACATTCTGAACTTTGGCGCCAACCATCATTTCGGCAAGCTGGCGGCTGGATTTTGACTTGGTGTCAACCGAACCGACATTCTGTCCCCGTCGTAACACTGTCGCGCGCGAGGTCAGAGCCTTGATTTCGTCCAGCTTGTGCGAAATGAACAAAACTGCCATGCCATTGTCACGGAATCGCCGCAAGACGGTAAATAGCTGGTCGGTTTCCTGCGGTGTCAAAACCGATGTTGGCTCATCCATTATCAGCAAGGACGGATCCTGCAAAAGACAGCGCATAATTTCAACACGCTGTTGTTCGCCAACGGACAGATTATGAATGCGCGCATAGGGATCAACGCTGATACCGTATTCTTCTGAAATCTGGCGCACGCGGTTGGCCAGATCGTCGGTATGCTCACCTGCGGGCAAGGCCAGCTGGATATTTTCAACAACAGTCAGCGCCTCAAACAGCGAAAAATGCTGAAACACCATGCCGATACCCATGTCCCGGGCATGTTGTGGTCCATTTATAGTGACAGCCTTGCCACGCCACATGATTCGACCCGCGTCAGGCTGCATCAGCCCATAAATCATTTTAACAAAAGTGGATTTGCCTGCACCATTCTCGCCAAGTAAAGCGTGAATTTCTCCAGCACGGATAACGAAATCAACATCATCGTTAGCCGTAAAATCACCAAAGGTTTTGGTCATTTTTTCAGCTTCAAGCAACACTGAACCAGTGTCCGTTTCAGTCGTCATATTCAAGGTTATTGAGCCTCACTAAAGCAATCTTGACTATCCACAAGCAAATAGCAAATAGCAGTTAAACCTAATGTCAACGGAGGTGAAAAGTAAAGTGCATATACATGTGCTTTATTCCCTTCAAAAAGAAAACCGGCCTCATCAAGGATGAAGCCGGTACTATTCATTTTAAAAAACGCATGATCTGCTATCGGGTGAATTCAGGATAGGCTTCCATTCCCAATTCAGCATTATCCAGACCCGCAATTTCATCTTCTTCGCTGACCCGCACACCCATGAACATTTTGAGTAGCATCCACACGATGTAGGATACAACAAAAGTGAACACGCCAACTATTACGATACTGGTAATCTGCGTTCCAAAGCTGGCATCACTGTTGGTCAGTGGCACCGCAAGTGTACCCCAGATTCCAGCAATCAGATGGACAGGGATCGCACCCACGACATCATCGATTTTCAGCTTGTCCAAGAACGGCACAGCAAAGACCACAATCACACCACCGACAGCACCAATCAGCGTCGCTGCACCCAATGTTGGTGTCAAAGGTTCAGCCGTGATCGAAACCAGACCTGCCAACGCGCCATTCAGCACCATTGTCAAATCGACTTTTTTGTAGAAAATCTGTGTCAGTATTAAAGCCGCAATCGAACCACCAGCTGCGGCGGCATTTGTATTGGCAAAGATACGTGAGACATCAGCGACATCACCAATAGTTCCCATCGCCAACTGCGATCCGCCATTAAAGCCAAACCAGCCAAGCCACAGAATAAAGGTTCCAAGCGTTGCCAAAGGCAAATTCGCGCCTGGCATGGGGATCACTCTGCCGTCTTTATATTTACCTGTACGGGCACCGATAACCAACGCGCCAGCCAGAGCCGCCCAGCCACCGACCGAATGCACAACAGTCGAACCAGCAAAATCGAGGAAGCCCATTTCGTCAAGGAAACCACCGCCCCATTTCCAGCTTGCCTGTAATGGATAGATAAAGGCTGTCAGAACAAGCGTAAAGACAAGGAAAGGCCAGAGCTTGACACGTTCAGCAACCGTACCAGACACAATTGACGCCGTTGCCGCACAGAACATCAGCTGAAAGAAATAATCCGAACCTGTTGATGCATAGCTAATATCATCAGCACCTTCAGCACTAATGCCAACAGCTTCCATAACCGCTACAGCTGGGAAAAGACCTGAGAAATATCCTTCGATTGACCAATCGCCAAGCGGATACATCAGGTTATACCCCATCAAATAATATCCAACGGCGGCAATCGAGAATAACGCCATGTTTTTGGTCAACTGCATTGTCGTGTTTTTGGCACGCACAAGACCTGCCTCAAGCATACAAAATCCACAGGCCATAAACATGACCAGAAAACCTGCCATCAGGAACAGAACCGAATTCATGATATAGACGCCATGTTCAGGAAGTTCCTGAGCAAACGCCATCGTCGGCAAGGCTACAGCTGCAACAGTGGCAACCGCTACGCCAAGAAATTTGTTAAAATTACGCATTAGAAACTCCTTTTTCCTACAGAGCATCAACACCGGTTTCACCGGTGCGAATGCGCATTGCATCTTCAAGATTCAAAATGAAAATTTTGCCATCGCCGATCTTGCCTGTAGCGCTGACACTCTTGATCGCTTCTACCGCTTTGTCTGCCATATCAGCAGCAACAGCGAGCTCGATCTTTACTTTGGGCAGGAAATGCACTGTATATTCAGCACCGCGATAGATTTCGCTTTTGCCTTTCTGCCGTCCATATCCTTGAACTTCACTTGACGTCAGCCCTTCCACACCAACAGCTACCAATGCTTCATGCACCGCCGTAAGCCGACTTGGTTGAATAATTGCCACTATATATTTCATACTCAATCCTTCCTTGGGTCGGTCGCTTTGCTTCGGCGCGACGCCCCCTCCTGTAAATCATCTTGGAACATTCGGTTTTGAATGCACGCACGACAGGCGCCCTCATAAAGGCGCTTATAAGTTTCTAACCAACTATGCTGAAAAAAAATTCTGCTCATTTTGCATTATGGTGATGCGTTTTTTGCATCACCATGATAATCAGCGATAATTAATGCATAAATCGCTTAATGCGAAGCAATGTTGAGGACAAAGATATGCGTCATATGACCAATTTGCGCTTTATAGATGCCGTCGCGCGCGAAAAATCAATCCGCAAAGCGGCCGAAAAGCTAGCTATTACCTCGACCGCATTGAATCGTCGCATTTTGCAAGTGGAAGATGAGATCGGACAACCACTTTTCGAGCGACTGCCCAGCGGGGTGCGCCTGAACACGGCTGGTGAATTATTTGTCCAGCATGTCCGAAACCAAATCGCCGACCTAGCCCGTGTTCAATCCCAGATATCCGATTTAACTGGTGTCCGCCGCGGTCATGTCAAAATTGCTGGTGGTGCCGATGTGCTTCGCTTCTTTCTGCCTGAGCTAGTTGCCAATTACCGCCGCGAACATAATGCTGTAACGTTTGAATTATTGCGCCAATATGGCGATGCCGCCGAAGCATCACTTTTATCGCTTGATGCCGACCTTGCTTTTGTTTTTGCACCCATACGCACAACAGATTTTCAGGTCATTGCCACCGCCCGCCAAACTGTCCATTGTCTGATGTCTGCGTCGCATCCTTTGGCGCAAAAGGACGTGATCCGTCTGCGCGATTGCATTGATGTGCCTGCGGTCATGCCGACGGGCAAAAGCGGGGTTCGACAACTGCTTGATGTGGGGCAGATGAAGCGCAACATGACAATGAATATGATCATTGAATCAGACAGCTTTGAATTCATGCAGAATTATCTTATTCACGAACATGCCATTTCATTCCAGATTCCTATCAGCCTTGAACCTGGCATCACATCAAGGCAAACGAAAACAACATCTGACATTGTGGCGCGCCCCTTTGATACCGACGATGTGCCAGCTGGCATATTGCATATAGGCCAGTTAAAAGGCCGCGTTCTGCCTGTTGCTGCCGCAAAATTCCTCGACGATATCATTCACATGCTGGGTCATCGCTATCCGGATGATTTTAATCAATAGAGACTATAACAAGATTAATTATGGACATCTCATTGATAGATAGTCATATACCCATCTAGATTTTTGTGAGCATGAACGCTAAAATAAATCTTTGTTTTGAACCAAATTCAAACATGATCAGGATAAACAAATGACGAATGCCGCCCCCCTACCTGCCTATTTGATCCAGAGATTTCAGGGATGGAAAGCTACCAAATTTGTCGAAAACAAAGTCTGGTACAAACATCTGGCAGAAGAAGGACAACATCCACGCGCAATGGTCATTTCATGCTGTGACAGCCGCGTTCATGTAACCGCGATGTTCGGGTCTGATACAGGCGAATTCTTCATTCACCGTAATGTTGCCAATCTGGTACCGCCCTATTCACCGACAGGCGATTATCACGGCACCTCGGCGGCGGTTGAATATGCCGTCACAAGTTTGGGCGTCGCGCATATCATTGTGCTTGGCCATTCGGGATGCGGCGGCGTCAATGGCTGTCATCAGATGTGTTCGGGCAAAGCACCTGAACTCGAAGAAAGTACCAGCTTTGTTGGCCGTTGGATGGATATCCTGCGTCCCGGTTTTGAACGTATCAAACATTTGGATACCGAAGAAAAGCAGATTGCCGCACTGGAACGTGAAGGAGTGCTAGTGTCGCTGGAAAATCTGATGAGCTTTCCCTTTATCAAACAGGCGGTTGAAAATGACACGCTGTCATTACACGGGTTATGGAACGATATTGGTGAAGGCGATCTTTATTTCTACAATGTCAAAAGTGACAATTTCGAACAGGTCACCTGACCATCATCAGGCATATTGTCCTGCTACATAGCCTGACGACCAGGCCCATTGAAAATTGTAACCACCAAGATGGCCTGTCACATCGACGACTTCGCCAATGAAATACAGGCCTTCAATCTGGCGTGCGGCCATTGTTTTTGACGACAAATCATCGGTATCAACCCCGCCCAGCGTTACCTCGGCGGTGCGATAGCCCTCGGTGCCATTTGGCAAAATCTGCCAGTCATTAACCGCCATTCCCAATGCCGCCAGCTTTTTATCCGCCATATCGGCCACCTTGCCGCTACTGTCATGAAGCGCACAGAACAGACTAGCCAACCGCTTTGGCATGAATTCGGACAAGATCGTTTGCGCATCCTGTTTTGGGTGACTCCGCTTTCTGTTGGTCATCACGGCGCCCATATCCTGTGTAGGTGCCAGATTGACCGAAAGTGTCTGCCCAGCGTCCCAATAGGATGAAATTTGCAAAATTGATGGCCCGCTCAACCCCCGATGCGTGAATAAAAGCCCTTCGGCAAATTGCGTTTTGCCGCACTGCACTTCGGCCTCGACCGACAGGCCTGAAATATCCTTGCACCGCGCCAACAGATCAGCGGCAAATGTCAAAGGCACAAGACCCGCACTTGTTTGGCGGATACCAAGCCCGAATTGCTGCGCTATATCATAGCCAAAGCCGGTAGCCCCAATTTTTGGAATCGACAAGCCACCACTGGCAATCACAAGCGACTGCGCATCATACATGCCGCGATCGGCACTGACCGTAAAACCGCTTTTTGGTGCATGCTCTACTGCCGAAATATGTGTTTCGTTGCTTATCGTGACGCCGGCATCAGCGCATTCATCCAACAGCATGCTGATAATATCCTGCGCCGATTCATCACAGAATAGCTGGCCCAGCTTCTTTTCATGATAGGCAATACCATGCTTTTCAACCAAGGCCACAAAATCATGTTGCGAATATTGCTGAAGTGCTGATTTCATGAAATGCGGATTATGCGACAGAAATGCATCAGGATGAGCATATCGATTGGTAAAATTACATCGGCCACCCCCTGAAATGCGGATTTTTTCGGCAATCTTGCGCGCATGATCCAGCACGATCACCTGACGGCCACGCTTGCCTGCCTCAATCGCACACATCAATCCGGCAGCTCCAGCACCGATAATCACCACATCATAAGAAAAGCGCATTTAATTCATACCCAGATAAGTCATACCCTAATCGGCCTTTTTCGCGTAAAGCTATGCATACGCTAAACAAGCTACCGGGTGAAGCCTTCGATGCAATGGGTCGTCTATATTCTTAAATGTGCCGATAACAGCCTTTATACCGGCATCACCAATGATCTGGATGCCCGTATCGACGCACATACAGCTGGGCTTGGGGCAAAATATACCAAAGGGCGCGGCCCCTTCGTTCTGATCTATCATGAAACCTGTCAGGATCGTAGCCATGCCAGCCAGCGCGAATATGCCATCAAAGCCCTACCCCGTCATGCCAAGCTGGCTTTATGCGCCATCTGCGCTTCTGAACAAAAGCCAGAATGATACAGCACACCGCCGATTTCACGTGCGCCTCATCCCATGCCTTGCTAGACATAAACAAATAAACTTATGTCAGAGGGTTACATGAAAATCGATATTGTTCTTGTTGGCGGCCTTGGGTTCCTGCTTCTTGTGGGGGCGCTTTATCTTGCCTCGGTTTTTATCACCAAAAGCAACATGTCAAACCGTGCCAAGCGGATCTTGCATTATGTTGGTTTTGCCACTGTCATCATCGCCTGTGTTATGATGTTTGACTGGTATAGCACAACATATATGGCACAGTTGGCTAGCTGACGATTTTATCCAGTGCCGCCGCAAAATTGGCGACCGTACGATCACAATTATGTAGCTTATCCAGCCCAAAAAGCCCTATCCGAAAGCTTTTATAATCTGGCCCTTCGCCGCATTCCAGCGGCACACCAGCGGCTATCTGCACCCCGTTAGCAGCAAATTTACTGCCATTTTTCAGATTGTCATCATCGGTGAAACTGACAACCACTGATGGTGCTTGAAAACCGGATGCGGCAACCGATCGAAACCCTCGACTTTCCAAAAGGCTACGTATCGCCGCGCCAAGATCAATCTGCTCCTGACGGGTTTTCGCAAAGCCATAGGCTTCGGTTTCCAGCAACGCATCACGAAACACGGCCAAGGCATCGGTCGGCATCGTCGCATGATAGGCATGGCCGCCATTTTCATAGATTTCCATAATCCCCAGCCATTTTTTAAGATCGCAAACATAGCTGGCGGCATTCGTATCTTCGATTTTGTCCCGCGCCGTTTGCGACAGCATGACCAGCCCGCTACAGGGTGATGCGCTCCACCCCTTTTGTGGCGCGCTCAGCAACACATCAACGCCGCAGGCCTTCATATCAACCCACAAGGCACCTGACGCAACGCAATCAAGCACGAACAGCCCGCCTACCGCATGCACGGCATCGGACACGGCGCGAATATAATCATCCGGTAACATCATGCCAGCCGATGTTTCCACATGCGGGGCAAAAACCACCGCCGGCTTTTCCAGCGCAATCTGCGTACAGACATCATCAATGGGATAGGGCGCAAAAGGCATCTGGCGATTATCACCATCTTCGCCCTGTTGCCGTGACGCCGCCAGCACCGTGCTGCTTTTGGCAATCTTGCCTTTTTCCAGAATCTCGCTCCAGCGGAAACTGAACCAGCCATTGCGGATAATCATCACATGCTGGTCATCGGCAAATTGCCGGGCAATTGCTTCCATCCCATAGGTACCACCCCCCGGAATGGCGATCACCGAATGTGCGTTATAAGCACGCTTCAAAGCACCGGAAATATCCCGCATGACTGTCTGAAACCGCTGTGACATTGAATTTAACGAGCGGTCAGTGAACACCACTGAATATTCAAGCAATCCATCGGGATCAATATCAGGCAATAATGCAGGCATGATGACGTCTCCTGTCAAAAATAAATTATGCAATCACTTAGCTAACTCTAGGACGCATGCACCAGCAAAGCAAACAAACAACAATGGTCGCATTAACGTTTCATTAAATATGAACTGATATTCTTATCCTTACAGATGATTTCAAAGGAAAGAGCCATGTTTGCCAGCATCACAAACACCCATCGAAACAATATCACCGCGCATACGGCATATCGGGCAGATTGGCGACATTTTGGCGTTTTGAGGATGCAAGCTTGGGGTTTTCCAATAGTGCTATTTTAAAATAGTGATTTTAGATTTAAAAAGACACACCGAAAATCCAGCCTTCGCGCTTGGCGTGTTCCGGCCTTTGCCAATAGGAATGGTCTGGCGCGAAAAAGCGTAATGCCGCCGCCGCGATCATCGCGTCTGCTTCATCGGCATCACGCCCACGTGGCGCATAATCTGGCGGCACCCCGTCACTGTCATAGGCTGCCAGCGCATCCGACATAAATCTGGCATCGCGTGCGGCCTTATTCGCCGGATCAAATCCTGCACGGTGGAAATGATAGCTTGGGAAAATTTCTACCAGCGTCAATGACGCTGCTGTTACCACATCCAGATCATCAAAGGGCCACATCGCCACCTGTGTGCCTAGACGCATTTTCAACTGATGCAACAGACGCATCCCTGCCATCGAACCGGTAGCCACATTATCGGCACCAACCGCCTTGAATGTTGGCGATGGGCTGCGGCCAGCCTCACGGCATGCGGTCTCAGCCATGCGACGGCGCGATTGATAAAGCGGCGCTGTTTTGCCATAGGCTGGTGGCGCCAGATAATAATCGCCCCATGGCGCTGTGGAGAACATCGCACCACCGTAAAGATGCGGATTATCTTTATTCACATCCTCGACAAGCTGCCACAATTCGGCGGCGGTTCTGGGTGACATGTCTTGGCCGGGGAAATAGCTGTCCAGATCATGAAAGGGATGTGCAAAGGCAAAATCAATCCCGACCAAAATCGATCCCGTCCTTGTCTCTGAAAGAACCAGATCAATCAAATAATCGCGCACCGCCTCACGGCTCCATTCGGTGCTATCAGGTGGATAAATCCCAACAGGTGCGCCGCGTCCGGACTGGGCGATGGCAAGCTGTATCCCCTGATGCGTGATACCTTTGGCACCTGACCAGTCAATCCCGATAAAATACTGCCAGTCTTTTATACGTGCTTCATCATCTGTCACTGGATCATCTGACACTGTCTGCTTCATTCTTGTGCGGCAAGGCGCGCCAGAAGATTGGCGGCTGTCGGGCTCATCCCATCGGGGATAGTCCCCGCTTTCAGATGCGCCTCAAACGAGGTTGCCATTTCCTTGCCAAGTTCGACCCCCCATTGGTCAAAACTGTTCACATCCCACAAAAAGCCACTGACAATTGTCACATGCTCATACAAAGCCAGCAGCCGCCCCAGTGCAAATGGCGTTGTCTGATCCCAGCTCATCACTGTTGATGGCCGCCCCCCTGCAAAACTCTTATGTGGCTGTTCGGTATTTTCACGGCCAAGTGCCAAGGCTTCGGCCTGTGCCAGCGCATTGACCACCAGCACCTGATGACTGTCCTGCCAGCTGTTATCTGGCCACGCATCAGCCAGATGTAGGCCAACTGGATGTCGGGGAAATATAATATCAAGCGGCACAATATCACGCCCTTGATGCAGGGCCTGAAAGAATGAATGCTGGCATCCGGTGCCAGCTTCGCCCCAGATCACAGGCGCGGTCGCATAATCAAGTGCATCGCCGTCGCGCGACACCGATTTGCCATTCGATTCCATTTCCAGCTGTTGTGCCCAGGCTGGGACCCGCGCCAAACGCTGGTCATAGGGCATGATTCCATGTGTAGCATAGCCCAGAAAATTCCGGTTCCAGACACGCAATAGCCCCAGCAATACAGGTATATTCTCGGCCAGCGGTGCGGTCTTGAAATGCACATCCATCGACGCGCCACCTTGCAGAAATGTCGCAAATTGATCCGCGCCAATCGCCAGCATTACCGGCAAACCAACCGCCGACCACAGCGAATAACGCCCACCAACGCCAGCTTCAAAATCAAATATCTGCGCCGGATCAATGCCCCAGTCAGCCGCCTTGTTTGCCGCCGCGGTAACCGCCGCCATCTGCTTGTTGCTATCGCCGCCACCCGCTTCAAGCCATGACTTTGCCAGGCTGGCATTACGCATGGTTTCTGCGGTGGTAAAGGTTTTGGACGTTACAATCACCAGACTGCGCGGTGCGGCACAGCCTGCCAGCACATCATGTAAATGGCTGGGATCAACATTTGATACATAATGCACCCGCGCACCAGACGCAAAAGGCGCCAGTGCCATCGCCACCATCGCTGGCCCTAGATCCGACCCGCCGATACCAATATTGATAATGTCGTCATACGCGCCGGCCTTGCGTGTATGTTCGGCAAATGTCATCATCTTTTGATAGCGGGTACTGGCGCGTGTTTCCGGACTACGTAATGCGGCATGCACGACAGGCCGGTTTTCGCTTTTATTGATCGCTTCACCGGCAAACATGGCATCACGCTTTTCGGCAATATTGGCATCCTCAGCCAACCCCAGAAGCGCCTCAAGCGCCGCCATATCAATATGCTGACGCGCTATATCAACTTCTAGATCATCGTTGGTAAACACCATTTTTTGTGCGCGCGCCGTATCTTGAATCAGATCAGCCAGCTTAACATCACCAAGCCGCTTGGCATGATCCTTCAAGGTTACATAAGATTTTGTCTGGGTTAGCATGATGCGCTCCGCATAGGTAATGAGTAGGGATAAAGCTTTTTAACCACCAGCATCCCCTTTATCATGGATAGCTATTATAGGGCATGATATGACCATGCGCCTAGCCAAAGAATAATACTATATTTACGTTTGGTGATGTTGTGGAGTATCTGACGTGACTGATGATGTGATTTTTGATCTTGTGATAATTGGCGCAGGCATTTCCGGCCTTGCCGCCGCCAGCG
>NZ_CAXBVX010000058.1:0-13077 GCF_963979125.1 uncultured Candidatus Puniceispirillum sp. | reverse complement strand
CGCTTGACCAGATTGACCTAACCCTAGGTTCTTTAAAATGGTGCCCGATGCCAGAATCGAACTGGCGATTGATGATTACGAATCAACTGTTATACCACTTAACTAATCGGGCTGATGCACATTAGTAGCATGTTGAATCTGTATAATTCGCTTTACCTATTTTTTCAATCGGGCTTTCATGACCAGCTATTCTGGTCTGTCATAGCTGTCAAACAGGCTCATCAAACAGTCTCATCAAACAACGGCGTCACACGATCTGGCCGTTGCCACCCAAGCTGGGCGAAACTATCGCAATCGGGGCAATGGCTGTACCACTCATCATGTAGGCTTTTACACGCACCACATTGCCAGCTATGCGGTCGCGGGGCTTTGCTGGCCGCAACAAACGCCGCATGCGCATCTTCCTGATGACCATGCAACTGGGCGATACGTGCCGCAACTTGCCATGCATCGGCATCGCGTCGGCTTTCGGGTATTGCCTTGATCTGGCCAGTGGCTTCACCGTCCAGCCCCACGTCAAGTGCCAGATTGGCAATAATGCACCGTGCCGCATCGCCTGCATTATTGCCAGCCGGAATCACCTTCATCAGCTTGGCGATAAACCCACCGTCATTTACCTGCCATGCCTGCTTGAGTCGATTGGCAATCTCGATATGCGGGGTGATGGCAAATGCTTTTTCCAGCACCTTAGCCGCTTTCCGGTTTGCGCCTGTTTCAAGATATATATCACTTAGCATAATCACTGCAGGCAGAAACCCAGGAGCAGTCTTAATAATGCGCATCAGCACCTTTTGCGCCCCTTGACGATCAGCATTGTCGATACGTTCACTGGCATCCATATAAAGCAACGCGTTGCGCTGTGATTGAATATTGGCACTTCCCTCTTGGGGCTCAACTTGTCCAGATCCGGATTCACTGGCAAGTATTTCAAGGGCGGGCAAAGCTGCCTGCCACTCATGTCTAGCCGCTTCAAGATGAACAATATGCGATGCTGCCAATGTTGATTTTGGTCGCAAAGCCAACGCCTTGCGCGCCGACGCCAGCGCGGCATCTGGCGCATCATCGTCAAGCGCCAAACGCATCATCCCTATATGCCCCAGAAACGCACTGTCAGATTCGGCAATCAGTGAGGTGAAATAACGTCGGGCTGCCTGGCGATCCCCTGCCAGTGCTGACGCCTGTGCGGCCAGCAGATTGGTCAGTTGCGGCGCGTCAAGTAAACGGCGCGCCCGTGCCGCCTGTCGTTTGGCCTCGGCTGGCTCTCCAGCTGAAACTGCCATCAAGCCCAATGTCAGTGCCTTATGTCCAGCTATATCGCGGCGTTTCTTTACCGAACTGCCAAGCCAGCCTGGCAGCGATTTTATAAACCGATAAAGCCGATCAAAAAACACCATGCCTAGCGCAAACACAACAATCAGCGCCACCGCAAGGCTGGTACGCATTTCCAGCCGCCACCCCAGCCAGTCAATCTGAACGCTACCTGGCTGGGCGGCTAACCAGCTGGCTATAACCGCCGTTGCCAGAATGAACAGGAACAGAATCACAAGCCGTATCAGCATTAACTTGCCTCGACTATATCGACCAGAACCGCAGCGACCAGCTGCATGATCGTGGCATCAAGCTGATGACGTGCTGTTGCCGCCGCCTGCCATTTTGTCAATTCTGGCACATCATGCCCTTGCCATGTTTGTGCCGCCTGCAAAGCAGCATCAAAATGATGCGCCATAACCGCTTTTTCAAAGGCGGCAAGCTGACCTGCTGGGCTATCTGTCGCGTGGTCAGTCGCGCGCAGATTAACCAGCTTGCCAAGTTTGGCACTGGCTTGCCCCAATAGTGACTTATCCACCTCTTTGATTTGCAGACTATCAGCCATAGCGGCAATCACGTGATCTGCATCACCAAGCAGATTGCTGCGGCTTGGCGGGTCTTGCACCAACGCGACAGACAGCGTTTCCATATCAAAATCAAGGGCACCTTGCGCCACAAGTGCCTGCAAAACATCATACCACTGGCCGACAGGCCGACCAGCCATGTTATCAGCCATCAACCCGCTCACAGCGACCAGTGACGCGTGCGACAGAATGGTAGCCGGTTGAACAGGTTGAGGCGATGCACGTGACAATAATCCATTACTATCTGTTGTTTCAGCCGAAGCCACATTATCCTGTTGCACAGGCTGGTTAGCATCGTCTGTAACCGATGGTGATGAGGCGCTGTCCAGCAAAGTGAGTTCAAACATAGTGTCTTCAATCTCACCAAGGCGATCCGTCAGCACCGCCAAACGCTGTGCTATATCGCTTGCCACTACATCTCCCTTTGGCAAATTCTCTGCTTGCTGGGCGATTCTTGCTTCCAGATCACGCCGTATTTCGTCCCCTGCCAGCTTGTTTTCATCAACAGCTTTTTCCAATGCCGCCAGACGAAGCGTTAGGGCATCGACCTCTTCAGTAGTGGCCGTATTTACTGGCACATCTTGATATTGGTTTTGATACAGGCTGAATGCGGCAACGGCGATACTTATGCAAGCCAGCACCAACGCTATGATAATAGCACCTGAAACCCGCGCATCACTTTTTGCTGGCGTGGTAGTGCGATGATCCGACGATTTGGCTGTTGCTGGTTTTTCAACAGCGTCCCCCTCGATTGTTTCAGCAGACGGTGTTTTTGCTTTCGAAGTCATTCTGCACTGTCCTTGCCTATGGCCACCTGCCTTTGGTTAGCCTGCCGATCTACCAACGTCGCGATGGCCAGAATACGGCTTCGTGATGGTCTTTTGCTGACCCATATATGTTTCCAACCCACACCTGCCGAATCCGCAATCACCGCACTGCCTGCAATGACGCTTATCCGGTGTCTATGTTGCCACAGATTTCCTGTTTTAAGCAATTCGACAAACAAGATGGCACTGCGGGCTGACATAATAATGACTGAAAGCATGCCGCCATCATCCAAATGCCTTGTAACCGCCGGATCAACAGCGCTAACAGGTGCCATATCATAAACAGGCATATCAATGACAGTAATGTCATGCGCCCCAAGCGCCGATTGCATATCAAAACTTTTATGCATAGCTGACGGCCACAAAATAGCCATATCCCCATTCATCTTTGCCGCCAGAATATCCGGCACCAGCCCCGCGCCACCGCCACGGCCAACGATTACATCTTTAAACCCTGCCAGCCGTGCCGCACTACCTGTTGCCGCGCCAACGACAAAGACCGGCTTGTCCAGCCATGCGCCCAAGGGTGGCGACGCCGCAAAACAGCTAACAGCATTGCGACTAGTAAAAATTAAAGCTGAGATAGTCACTGGATCAGGCAGATCATAACGGGCAAGTGGCACCAACGACATCACCGGCATGGCCATGGCCGCAACTTGGCGTCTTTGCAGGGATGCAACATCGCGCATTGCATCGGCAAGCGGGCGTGTTGATAATATCAGATGGTTCTTTTGACGTGCCATCGCATCACTTTGCTTGATCCCGCTTGAATAATCGACAAGGCTATAGTCTCCAAACATAGCGCATTTTGTTTAGTGATGCTGAGCTTTATTATCAGGCTTTTTCGACATTTTTTTCAGGCTTAGGCCAGAAAATCATGTCCACCCGCATCATCAAGAAGCGCCGTGGCAAGTTTGACACCAAGCGCCTCTGCATCATTTTTTCTACCTGTCATTGTTTGGCGAAATGCGGCACCACCATCATGGCTTAGCACCATGCCATCCAGACTTAGTGTCTGATCATCAATAAAGCGTGCGCTTGCCGCAATCGGCGTATGACATGATCCGTCCAGATGTGCCAGCATCGCACGTTCGGCGGTCACCTCAATCATACTGGCGGCGCAAGTCAGCGCCGACACCGCATCAAGCACCGCTTGCTGGCGCGTAGCTGTCTCACCTTGCGCCATATTTGGATCACATAGCTGAACAGCCAAAGCACCTTGTGCCGCCGCTGGTGGCATGATCTTTTCATCAAGCGGCGTATAATCGATTGTCAGATTCAGGCGTTTCAGCCCAGCAACGGCCAGAATAATGGCGTCGTAATCACCCTTTGCCAGCTTTGCAATACGGCTGTTTATATTGCCGCGTAACAGCGTAATGCGTAGATCAGGACGATGATGCAGTAACAAAGCCCGACGCCGCACCGAAGATGTGCCCACAATGGCACCATCTGGAAGCGCATCCAGATCAGCATATGTGCCAACCAGCGCATCACGACGGTCTTCGCGCGGCAATACCGCGCCAATCATCGTGCCATCGGCAAAATCACTTTCCATATCTTTCATCGAATGCACAGCCGCATCACATTGTCCGGCCAGCAAACTGCGTTCAAGCTCCTTGATAAAAACGCCTTTACCGCCTACCTCGACAAGGGGACGATCAACTATGCGATCACCCTTGGTGGTAAACGGTTCGATCCGGCTTGCAACCGGTGCTAGGGCCACACGCACAAGTTCAGCCTGCGCCATCGCAAGCGTTGACGCCCGACTGGCAAGAACAAGAGGCGTAGCAGAAAAATAACTATCGTCAGGTTTCATCACCGCCATATCTAATGCGCCAGCGCGCGCTTGCATAGCCCAAAAAGCCCCAAAAAATCTAGTATCAACAGCTTGCGGCATGATACGATGCTACCGAACCTGAAAATATGGAAAGATCACCTTCATAATGGCAAAAGATTTTACCATCCTTGGTATCGAAAGCAGTTGTGATGAAACCGCCGCGGCTATCGTCAGCGCTGATAAATCGATCCATGCCAATAAAATCGCGTCACAAATCGAAACGCACGCCAAGCATGGCGGCGTCGTTCCCGAAGTTGCTGCCCGTGCGCATCTTGACATGATTGACGATGTCATTGCGTCAGCGCTTGCCGATGCGGGTATGACATTTGACGATATTGATGGTGTTGCTGCCACTGCCGGACCTGGTCTTATTGGCGGGGTTATCGTTGGTACCGTTGCTGCCAAAGCTATTGCCGCCGCACGGTCTATCCCCTATTACGCTGTCAATCACCTCGAAGGTCACGCCCTGAGCGGTCGGCTATGTAATGACATTGGCTTTCCCTATCTTTTGCTTCTGGTTTCTGGCGGCCATACCCAGCTTCTTGCCGTAACCGCACCTGGCAAATATCACCGCATGGGCACAACGATGGATGATGCCGCTGGCGAGGCTTTTGACAAATGCGCCAAAATCATGGGGCTTGGTTATCCGGGGGGGCCTGCTATTGAAAAAGCCGCCACCTCAGGTGATGCTACATCGATCACCTTGCCGCGCCCGTTACGTGGCGCAAATAATTGTCATTTTTCCTTTTCCGGACTGAAAACTGCCTTGGCAACAAAACTGGCACAATTAGGCGGTGTCCAGACAGCACCTATCAATGATCTGGCAGCCAGCTTGCAAGCCGCCATTGCCGATTGTCTGGCTGATCGCACCAAACGTGCGATGCAAATCTTTGCCACCGATATTAACATTTCAAACCACGGCATCAGCACCGCTAACACCCTTGTTATTGCTGGGGGGGTCGCGGCCAATAAAACGATTTTTAACCGACTTCAAACCGAGGCAGAATCTGCCGGATTTCAGATTGTTGTTCCACCAGCCAATCTCTGTACTGACAATGCCGCCATGATTGCTTGGGCCGCGCTTGAACGCCATGACCAGCCAGACCAGCTAGATTTTGAACCACGTCCGCGCTGGCCGCTTGACCCTGATGCCAGCCCACCACCTGGGCGTGGGGTGCGCCAATGACTATGAAGCCTGTCATCATTGGCGGGGGTAGCTGGGGATGCGCCATTGCCACTGCCTTAGGGCGCGCTGACCATAATGTACATCTTTTGGTACGCCGTCAGGAAACTGTCGATGCGCTGGCCACTGGCCATTGTGTGCAACTTCCCAATGTCTCCTCGATGCCGCCGATGCCAGCCAGCGTCTCGCCAGCATGTTTGCAAACAGCTAGCATGATTTTTGTTGTTGTGCCTGTTGCTGCCAATCCAGCCACTTTTGCGACCATTGCCGCACATGCTACGGCTGGCACACCTGTGATTTTATGTGCCAAAGGAATCACCAGTCAGGATGGTCAGAATGCTCAGCTCCTGACCCACGCCGCTCAACAGGCCTTGCCCGATTATCCTATCGCTGTTTTTTCTGGACCAAGTTTTGCCGACGAGGTTCTGACTGGGTTGCCCGCCGCCCTTGTCGCCGCATCAACATCACCGAATGTTCTGGACATGATTCAAAGCGCATTCCGGCACAGCAATATTCGCGTTTACACACATAATGACCCAGATGGACTGGCACTGGCAGGTGCCATGAAAAACGTTGTGGCTATCGCCGCTGGATGTGCTGTCGGACTGGGGCTTGGCGACAATGCCAAAGCGGCCATCATCACCCGTGGACTAGCTGAAATCGCGCGCCTAAATCACGCTATTGGCGGTGATGCTGACACCATTTTTGGGCTTGGCGGTGTTGGTGATTTGGCGCTCAGTTGCGCTGGACCACATTCACGCAATATGGCTTTTGGCCTTGCGCTTGGCGCGGGTGAAACAGTGCCAGACAAGCTTGCCGAAGGCAGTCGCACCGTCGCCGGATTGGCACGTTTGGGACGTGACAAGAACGTTGATTTACCTATCACCAATGCCATTGACATGGTGCTGAACCATGGACAAAATTTGAATGACGCCGTAAAGGCTTTGCTGGCACGGCCTCCCGGTGCTGAATAATGTAAGCACTGAATGACCTGAAAGGAGACGATTACATGCATTATTGGCTATTGAAATCCGAACCATCATCTTGGTCATGGCAGAACCAACTTGATCGTGGCGAAACAGGCGAAGGCTGGGATGGCGTGCGTAATCATCAGGCGTCGAACAATATGAAAGCGATGCAGATTGGTGATCTGGCATTTTTCTATCATTCGGTAAATGAAAAGCAGATTGTTGGCATTGTTGAAATTTGTGCGCTTTACCATCCTGATCCGACGGATGCGTCGGGGCGGTTTGGCATGGTCTCGGTCAAAGCGGTAAAAAGCGTAACCAAACCAGTAACACTGGCCAGCATCAAAGCCGATGAACGGCTTCAGGATATGGCGCTTGTTCGGCAAGCGCGCCTGTCGGTCATGCCCGTCACCGAATCGCAATGGCATATCATCATGGACATGGCTGAAACGACGCTCTAACGCCTAGCTATCGTCATTCTTGCTTCGATGGATAAAATATAGATTACGGAAATAAATAAATAGACCCAAACCCTGTCCACTGATAATGACCGGATCTTGCCGCCATATGGCGTATAAAAGCAGAACGCTACCCCCGCCAATGGAAAAATACCAAAAAGCCAAGGGAATGACCGACCGTCCCTGACCTTCCGAACTCAGCCATTGCAAAATAAAACGCATCGCAAAAAGGCCTTGTCCAGCAAACCCAACAACCACCATGATCTGTTCGGGATGCGTGGCAAGGCTGGCTGGTAAAAACGGAAACACGGCCAATAATGCAGTGGCGACCACGCCAACAGCCATTTCAATCTGGCCTGACATAACTTCAATCATTTTATGTGCCTTTATGATTACGTTGGCGTTTTGGCGCGGCAATCTCGACCACCGAACCCTGCCGTGGTGCCCGTTTTAACAACCATATGACACCAATAATATCCGAAATGCCAACCACCAGTCGATCCAGCACTTGGTATTTCGATTGCCCTTGCGTGCGTGCCCGATGCGCAACAGCAACTCCGGTTACACCGCCACCATGACGGCGAACAAGGCTGGGCATAAAGCGGTGCATATGATTGAAAAAAGGTAATTCGATAAACAAATCACGATGCAGAATCTTGATACCGCATCCTGAATCTGGATGCGTATCGCCAAGCAAGGCTTTGCGTATCCATTTGGCAATGCGTGACGCTTGCAATTTCAGCGCTGTATCTTTGCGTTTTTGCCGGATACCTGCCGCCATACCACGTTCTGGATAATCGGCAAGAAGCGCCGCTTCCAGCGCTGGAAGATCGCTAGGCACATTCTGTCCGTCACCATCAAGCACCGCAATCAGATATCCTTTGGCCATCAGCAAACCCGAACGCAATGCCGCACTTTGGCCAGCACGCTTGGCGTGCCGCATAACACGTAATTGGGGAATGGCGCGCTGGCTGTCAGCCAATTCATCAGCCGTGGCGTCGGTGCTGGCGTCATCAATATATATGATTTCAAAATGTCGGCCTGCTAGCGCAGAGACAATTTCGTCAATAAGCGGACGAATATTCCCTGCTTCATTCATCACTGGCACCAATACCGATATATCAATATCAGCTTTGCTGGATGCTTTTGCCGTATTTTGCGCCATAAAAGTAACCAATTATCAAATAGAGATTTTAATTTATAACCGCTTCTTACCCTGTGCGGCTAGCGCCGTCAAACATCTGCACACGATAGATAAGCATTATTACCGATTGCCCCTTGGACATATTGATCCCGCTGACTTGAATCGGGGTCTCCAGCTTCAGCCCCAGTGCTTTGGTGGTTTCCAGAAACACATCATGTTCACGGCTTTCGACAAGCGCAACACCACCTGACGCTTCATCAAGGAAAAACGCAGCTTCGCGGCCATTCAAAAGCAACAGATCCTTGCCAAGTAAAAACACCAATGACGGCTCGTGATAACCAGCCGCCGCTATGGCTTGTGGCCGTGCGGGCATCTGGTCAATAACCTTGGTAATCGCTGTTGATAGATGAATACGTTGCAAGGATGGTAACAAACCACCAATAGCAAAAATGTTAAACGCCATCGCTGCTGCCAGCGTGATGCCAAGCGGACGCATAGTCTGCGTTAGAATCCATTGCAGGCCAAACCAGCTTGCACATGCCGCCGCCATCGCACCAAGTCCGGCAAAGGCAAACGCCATAACGCTATCATTACCGCCGTAATTCATTGCACTCCATATTAACAGCATCGCAAAAACCACAGCCACAAGCAGGCATAGAAACTCAAATGCCGTGATGACATAGCGTGCCAGTTTGGTCGTTGGCAGGGCTGTGCGGATGCCAACGACGCAGAGCAATGCCAAAGCTGGCAATACTGGCAATGGATAATGCGGTAATTTGGTCGGCGTCAGCTCAATGACCAGCCAGAACGGTACCAGCCATGCTAGCAGGAATCGTGCTTCGCTATTGGCAAGAATCTGTCGAAAGCTGAGGAGCGCGCGTGGCAATAACAAACAAGCTGGCCATAGCAGAATGACAAGCAAAGCCAGATACGTTCCTGGCGGAGCACCATGCGATTCCTGACCTGATTGAACTTTAGCCAGAAAATCACCCTTTATCGCAATATCCAGAAATGCCCCATCGGTTGCCAGGCTGACCAGAATGGCCCAGGGCAGAACAAGCATCGCCACAATTGCAAAACCTGACAATAATCGTAAAGGGCGCAGTAACCCAAGATCACGATGCCAGATCATCAATGTCGCTGTTGTTAAAATCGCCAGTAATGGCGCAATCGGTCCTTTGACCAGAATCGCCAGCCCCATAATCACCCAGAATGCCAGAAACGCCGATCGAGGCGGTGTTGTGCCAGCAAGATAGGCGCGATAGATCATCAATAGTGACAATTGCTGCCATACGCATAACCCCATCAGCAAGGCATCAGTTTTGGCAAGATGCGCCTCGGCAAATACGACAAGGCTGGTGCCAAGAAACGCTGTCCCTATTAAGGCTAATCGTGGTTGATATAACAAAAGCCCCGCACGATAGGTACCCACCAGCGCCAGCAAAAGCCCAAACAAACTGGGTAACCTATATACCGCTATATCGTCTTGGCCGAACAATTGTGCACTGATTGATTGAAGCCAGTAAATACCAACAGGCTTTTTGGCGCGTAGCTCATCTTGAAAGCGCACCGTTATGAAATCACCACTTTCAACCATCTGTTTGCTGGCTTGTGCAAAACGCGACTCATCTCGATCCATAGGCGGCACCAGCTGATGCCCAACCAGAACAAATATGGTCAACAGCCCAAGAAGCAGATATAGAATCGAACGGTGTGAGATAAGGGACAAACCCGTTTCCTTTGCGCATCCACGCTACCAGTTAAGACGCGTTCATAGGTTTAGGCAATTTACCAGTAAATGAACAGCCCTGATCGCAACTAAGAGAATACCGATTGTGAAAATGACTTCATCATAAATCAAAATCGCAGTACCTTAAATCCTAACGATTGACACTCTATTGCCTATTATCAGCCGTTCCCCGGAAAGCCACCTTCATGTCCTGCACCACCAATGACCCTATCGCCCAAACCAGATGGCGGCATATATGGTCTCTATCATGGCCTATTTTTCTTGCCAATATAACGGTGCCGCTTGTCGGTGCGGTTGATGCGGCGATGATGGGACGGCTTGACAATGTGGCCTATGTTGGCGGGGTAGGGCTTGGTGCTTTGATTTTCAATTTCATCTATTTCGGCTTTGGTTTCTTGCGTATGGGCACGACCGGACTTGTCGCCCAGGCGCATGGCCGCAATCTGTCTGACGAGATTGTTAATTTACTGGCACGGGGTTTGTTTCTGGCTTTCTCGATTGGCATCATACTGATTCTGGCTATGCCGATGATTAAATGGATCGCTGTTCTCAGCTTTGCTGGCAGTCCTGACGTCGAAGCCTTGATGGTATCATATCTCAATGTTCGGCTTTTTGCGGTGCCTGCTGCGCTGGCCAATACGGTTCTGATCGGATGCCTGTTTGGCCGTCAGAACATGCGGCTATGTATGACGCATCTGCTTATCGTCAATGTGATAAATTTGATTCTCAATATTGGCTTTGTCCTTGGTCTTGGTATGGATGTTGAAGGCGTCGCACTGGCATCGGTAATTGCCCAATGGACAGGCTTTATTGTGACATTCAGCCTGATGAAATGGCAGTGGGGCAAGATGCTGGATGGCTTTATCACCTATCTATTCACTGGCTTATTGACCGGCACCTCCCGCTGGTTTCAATGGACTGCTTTTGGTGATTTCTTCCGACTTGGACGTGATATTTTTATCCGCACAATGCTGTTACTGGCATGCGAGGCAATCCTTTTGAATCAGGGCGCACAACTTGGTGATCTTGAACTGGCCGCTTGTCATCTGATGATGGTGATTTTTACCATGATCGCTTTTGGCCTTGATGGGTTTGCCCATGCTGCCGAAGCGCTAGTTGGCGCGGCTATTGGCCAGAATGATCGCGCCATGCTTGATCGGACGATTTTGCGCACCAATAGTCTGGCTGTCCTGACGGCTATCCTGATTGCGCTCGTGATCTGGCTTGGTCGCGATATCATCATCGGCTTGCTGACGCAGCAAGATGATCTTTTTGCACTGACCGCGGCAAACTGGATGTGGATTGTCCTGATCGCACCGGCCTCATGTCTTGCTTTTCAGCTTGATGGTATTTTCATAGGGGCAACACGCGCCAGTGAAATGCGGAATGCGATGATAATATCGTCGATATTGTTTGTTTTGCTGATCTGGGGGTTGCGTGGATATGGCATTGGTGGGCTGATGGGTGCCTTTACTATCTATCTTGCCTTGCGCGGCCTCACGCTTTGGCTTTATCTTGGGCGCGTCCGCAAATTGGCGGATAATTAACTGAACAACGGAACAAACTCATGGCTGATACATATCATAACGCAACCGATTTTGGCCTGATTGAACTGGCATCTGCACCTAACAACGTCTTACCATTACATTTGCTCACAACCGAAGCGTGGCAGGCATGGTATAAAGCGGCCGCCAATAATCACCAACGCTGGATTGACGCACAGGGATTTGAACCAAAGCCAGGCCGCGCTATAACCTTGCCAGGCCATAATGGAACACTCGATGGTGCGGTCGCTATCATCAGTACCAAACCAATCTGGGACGCCGCCATGATCGCCAACGGTTTGCCCGTGCAGACATGGCAGATCGATAACGATTCCGCAGACACGGCCTGTGACGACAGCTTTGTGCTTGGCTGGGCGTTGGCACATTACCGTTATGTGACCTATCGCGACAAACCAGCGTCAGCGCGGGCATCGCTCATGCTTCCTGCTAAAACAGATATATCACGCATTCTGGGACTTGCCAGTGGTATCTATCTTGGTCGTGACATGATTAATATGCCGCCAAATAAGATGAATCCGGCAGGCCTTGAAGATACAGCGCGGCGTCTGGCCACAACCTATAAAGCCAAGATCGATGTTATTTCGGGTGCTAAATTGGCATCCGACTTTCCAGCTATTGATTGTGTTGGTAGGGCGGCTGAATGCCCACCACGCTTGATTGACATGCGCTGGGGCAAAAGCGGACCAAAGATCACCTTGATTGGCAAAGGCATCACCTTTGATTCTGGCGGTCTTGATCTCAAGCCCTCCAAAGCCATGGAGATGATGAAAAAGGATATGGGCGGCAGTGCCATCGCGCTTGGCCTAGCCAATGCGTTGATGCATGCCAATGTCCCGATCCAGCTTCGTGTACTTGTGCCTGCCGCCGAAAATGCCGTCTCTGATCGTGCGATGCGGCCGCTTGATGTGATCGACACGCGCGCTGAATTAAAAGTCGAAATTGGAAATACCGATGCCGAGGGCCGTCTGGTGTTGGCCGACGCCATCACTTATGCGCGTGAGGACGAGCCCGACTTCATGATTGATTTTGCAACTTTGACTGGCGCGGCACGCGTTGCTCTTGGCACCGAATTACCTGCGCTTTTTGCCAATGATGATACTGTTGCCCGTTCGATCATTGAGGCCAGCAACAAAGCACAAGACCCTCTGTGGCAATTGCCTTTATTCAATGATTATGACCGCTATCTGGATGCAGGTTACGCCGCCATGTCCAGCACCGGTGCTAGTGGCTATGGCGGCGCGATTACCGCCGCGCTATTTCTGCGCCGCTTTGCTGGAACTGACACTAACTGGGCGCATATTGATGTGATGGCATGGAATCTGTCTGCGCGTCCGGGCCGACCGAAAGGCGGCGAAGTCATGAGCTTGCGCGCCTTGTTCGACTATATTGACGGCCTTGCCCATATCTAGGCCACTTTAATCACAGTGCCCTAGTAGCCACGATCCCAATCAAC
>NZ_CAXBVX010000057.1:0-13160 GCF_963979125.1 uncultured Candidatus Puniceispirillum sp. | reverse complement strand
AAGTGGTAGCGCTTTGCCAGCTTCCTGTAGCCGCCCCTTGGCACGCAAGATACCATGCTGGCCAGCCATATCAGCAAGTTTAGCCGTTAGCGTTTCAGCACTATCAATCACCCCCATTGCAATGATGAAAGATGCAAATTCATCATGTCCATGATCATGTTCGTGGTGGTGATCTTCATCATCATCGTCATCATGATGATGATGGTGATGATGATGCGCATGCGCGGCGCGGGCGTGCGCTTGATCTTCCATATCCAGCCCTAAAATCGCATCCATAGGGGCAACACCGCCAGCAACCGAAATAATCGGTGTTGGCTCGTCCAGATGGCTTTCCACCATGGCCTGCGCCCGTGCTATACCCGCATCATCAAGCATATCAGACTTTGATATAACAATCAGATTAGCGGCTAATATCTGGTCTTCAAACAATTCATCAATCGGGCTTTCGTGATCCAGCTCTTCATCTGCTTTGCGCTGGGCTTCCAGAGCCTCAAGATCATGGGCAATGCCACCTTTGGCCAACGCTGGGCCATCAACCAATGTCACAACCCCATCAAGCATTACCTGAGATTTAATGTCTGGCCAGCCAAAAGCCTGAACAAGTGGTTGTGGCAAAGCCAGGCCCGAAGTTTCGATCACAATATGGTCTGGCGGTGGGTCCTGTGCCAGCAATGTCTGAATACTGGGCAGAAAATCATCAGCGACAGTGCAACAGATACAGCCATTGGCAAGTTCGATAATATCTTCAGCCCGACAGGAATCGGCGCCACATTCCTGTAACATATCGCCATCCATGCCAATGTCCCCAAATTCATTCACGATCAACGCCAACCGCTTGCCATTGGCTTGCATGATAATATTGCGAATAAGCGTTGTCTTTCCCGAACCAAGAAAGCCGGTGATAACAGTTGCTGGAATACGGGCGTGAGACATGAAAACCTTCTTTGACTGAATTTAGAAATATAAAACTATAAAAGGCAGAACTGCGTTCTGCCTTTTAACCAATGCGGCAGGGCATTACATCGCTGGAAAGATCAGGCCTTCAACAAGCTCGACCATGTAGGCAACGCCAACACCAGCCATTAAAGCACCCGCCAGACGCGGCTGAAGTGATGCAGCTGACGTAGCTTTCCACATATTGGCCGCAACATAGCCTACAAACAATGCAATCGCCATCTGGACAAGGCCAAAGCCCGCAAGATAGGCAATGAGGGGCGTGGCTTCAGCACCAATAACAGCGGCGCCATATGCCCAACCATGAAACAGACCGATGACCGCCGCACCTGCTGTCATTGGGACAACCGATGTAAGCTTGCCGCGCATGGCAATGACACCCGCAACAATGACAGACGCTGTAATGACAACTTCGGCAAACGGAAGCACTAGTGCAGAAATGGTCATCAATGTTCCAGCCATGGTGCCAAGTACGAAACCAGCTGGCAAAATCATACGCTGTTTATGAAAAGCTGCGATAAGACCAATGGCCACGACAAAAGCAAAATGGTCAAACCCGATAACCGGATGTCCTACACCAGACAAAAATCCATGAATCAAGGTTTGCGGCACCTCACCACCAAGTGGATGATGCGCAAAGGCACTCGAAAGAGTTATAGACGAAAACGCGACTGCTAAAGCAAGAATTCTATGCATTTAGGTACTCCCAAAATAAAGCCCTCAGGCTGTTGCGGGGTACATTGATGACGGCGTTCCATGATGGACGACATCTTCACGGCACTCCCCGACCGTTTCAATCCGTATTCCAAGGCAGGTCTCCTGGCTTATGGTCATTTGTTCTCCGTCCTTCCCAGCGCTTGCAAAGGCGAACCTTGGCAAGATACCAGTGGCATTTCGAAGAACGACCAGTTCACAGTCGCGGGGACGGCTATGGAATCAGATGGCTTGTTTCATCATTAACCATATTCCCTCTTTAAGGCATGATGCTTGGCATCAAAGCCACCTCAAATACAAGTTCAAGTCTTCTCATAATATGATGATAGAAGTCAACCAATTGCGTCGTCGATTAGCCTATCTTCGCCAGATTGTGATTGAATTGCATAACCGATCCATTTCATCGCTATCACGCGGCAAGCCAAAACGCATTAAGTCAGGCCATTCGCGGTACATACGCGTCCAAATTCCTGTTTTTGCAAGATGTGTATGTAAAGACAAAGCATCAACATCGCGGATCGTTTGAAACAGGGATGTACCACCGATAATTTCCAGATTCGCATTTGCCAGCACTTTGGCTAGCTCTGCAGATTGGCGTTCCAACGTGTCTTTATGAGCTTTGATCCATGTCTGATCCTGTAAAGCCTTGGTGCCCGCAATCAAAGCTACATTGTTAACAGCCCATGGCCCCAACATTTCGGTCAAGGAATCGCTGAGCATTTGGGACGCCATGGCAAAACCCAAGCGCACACCAGCCAAGCCAAAGAATTTTCCAAATGATCGCAAATGAATGACGCGGGAAAAAGGGGATAGATCGGCAAGAATATTGGCACCTTCTTCATTGTCCAAAAATGCACCATCAATAATCAGTAAACCGCCCTTAGCTTCAATATCCAAAGCCAAACCAACCAGATCACCATATTTGTCACCTGTCGGATTGTTCGGAAACACAACAACCGCATAATCAGCCGCATCTGGCATGACATTGCCATCGACAATATGATGACCAGCATCAGCCCAGCAATGGGCATGCTCATTATAGGTAGGTTGGCGAATCCACACTGTTCCAGTTTTCACCAGATGCGGAATGAGTTGTAAGAACGCCTGAGTGCCTGCCCCTGCTGTAACAGCAAGCTGTTCAGGTACCCCATAGGCATGACGAGCCGCCGTAACACAGGCATCAAGTGTAGCCGCCGTTGGTAATGGCTGTAATGCGTCAACTTTAATCGGGGGTAACGGATACATGATCGGGCTTATGCCTGTTGAAAGATCAAGCATATCATCAGGTGCAAAGCCATATTTGGCAGATGCAACGTCAATATTTCCCCCATGCTCACGCATTTGAAACCATTATCCCGCCATCAACGGTAATGTCACCAATTTCATCACCTTCCCAATTACGCAAAATCGGTCTGAAAAAAGGATCAAGTGAAGCTGGCATGTCATAACCGATAGCATGTAATACCGCACCCAGCGCAACTTCGGCAGCGCGTGTCTGCCCGTCACGGCATTTCAGCATCACACCCAGACCAAGCTCATGAAGGGCGGCGGCATAAACGCCCTCGGCACCCGTTTTGGCAGTTATACTGGCACCAAAGGCGGTAGCAAGTGCGCTACAAAGCCGTCTTTCGCCCGCCAGCAAGAGTGGTGCCGATGCAATACCACGGGTTATTCGCGCACAGGCCTCAGCCCTATGTGGCGGTAATTGGTCATGATCGGCAAACAAAGCAAAAGCGCGCGCCCAGTTTCCCAGAGGCGCACTGACCGCTGGCGCGCCGCACCCATCAAAACCATGCGTAAAGCTCAAAATATCAACGCCTGTCATTGCATCCAAAACGCCAATGATTGATTGTTGTACTGGGTGCGTAATGGCCGCATAACCTTCATTTGTAACACCCATCAGATGCGCCAGCACCAGCATACCGCTATGTTTACCACTGCAGTTATTATGGATACGTTCGGGCGCTTTCAGATTTTGCACCTGTTCGACCATAGCATTGCGTTCAATCGACCAATGCGCGCCACAAATTAGACAGCTTGGTTCCAGATTAAATTTTTTAAGTAACTGCGATACAGCCGCGCTATGAATTGGCTGGCCATTATGGCTAGCACAGATGATTGACCATTCAGAATCTTCGATTGCAGGCATCATATCGCCTTGCACATATTTTTCGGCCAAGGCGATCGCCTGAAGAGGTTTCATCGCCGACCTTGGAAAAATAGGACGTTCGACATCACCAAGGCCGATAATTACCTTGCCGTCAGCGTCGCATACCGCAATGTCAACCGCATGATAACTTTCCATCGTATGATTGCGGTTCACGTTTACAATCAACGGCGCATCGCTATGCAACGGCAAGGTCTGGCGAGGTGTTATTATTTGAGTCATTAAATGCCTACAGAATGGAATATCAGCCAGCTGGATACTGGCAAACAATATATGTTTGTTAACCTGTTCATCGATTGCTCACAAGCAGAACAATCATGGGCAACCCTATGCATCATTTATGATCTGTGCTTCATGCATAATGCTATCAAGGCGCGACAACAAAAGATCAGCGTCTGCTTGATTAATTGTCAATGGGGGGCGGATTTTCAGCACATTATCCCATGGGCCATCTGTACCAATGAGAATTCGATATGCCCGTAACCGATTTGAAACATATCCAGCTAGATGCGTTGCGGGGGTTTTGCTCGTGCGATCAGTGACTAATTCTATGCCCGTAAATAGTCCCATGCCGCGAACATCGCCAATAATCGGATATTTGTCCTGTAGCTTGCGATACCCATCTAACAAATGATGACCGATAGTTTCAGCGTTTTTCTGTAAATTTTCTTCATCAATAATATTCAACACCTCGGCACCTATCAGGCAGGCCAGTGTGGTGCCACCAAATGTTGAGAAAAACTCCATTCCAGTGACGAATGAGTCAGCGATTGCCTTGGTTGTTGCGACAACACCGATAGGGTGGCCATTACCAACGGGCTTGCCAAGAACAACCATGTCGGGACTGGCATCTTGCTTCTCGAACCCCCAATAAACATGCCCAAGCCGACCAAGCCCCGTTTGCACTTCATCAGCGATACATACACCACCTGCTTTGCGAACACGCGCATATACCTCTTTCAGATAACCTTGTGGCGGGATGATCTGCCCACCCACACTAGGGAAACTTTCGGCAATAAAACCCGCAAGGCCAGCCCCTTTTTTGCCAATCGCCACTACGGCATCATCAATAGCAGCCGCATATTTAGCACCTGCTTGACGGTCATCATACCCAAAGCGCCCACGGTAGGGGTCAGCCACCTCGATCACCTCAACCCAGTCAGGTGCCCCCTCGCCGCCTGGCCCGTTAAATTTATAAGGGCTTATATCAATCGTTCCCGTGGTGTGACCATGATAGGCGTGATCCTGAACAATCATATGTTTCTGGCCAGTATGTGCCCGCGCCAGACGAAGCGCCAATTCATTGGCTTCTGATCCTGAGGTCAGAAAATAAAAATGATCAAGATGTGTTGGCAATCGCGCCCGCAAAGCGTCTGCAAATTTTATCTGCGCTGGATGTAGATACCGCGTATTCGTATTAATCATTTGTAGCTGGCGCGCGGCGATTGCCTGTAAGCGCGGATGTGCATGCCCAACATGCGGCACATTGTTATAGGCATCAAGATAGGTGCGGCCATATTGGTCATAAAGATAATTACGCCAGCCACGCAATAACATGACTGGTGCTTTGTATGACAACTTCAGATTCGCACCAAAACGTTCCGCGCGTGCTGTTTCCGCATCCTGGGTGCTGGCTATGTTATAAAGCATGCGCGCTTCGTCCAGCCCAAGCAAAACCGCCGGATTGGGGTATAAAGTGACATAAAGAGCTAGATCATCCGGATCGGCAACACCAGGCCAATCATCGCCATGCAATATAAGGCTGATACCAAGTTGAAAATGCAGATGCGGTTGCCAACCACCATTAACCTCAACTGATCCAAGCGCGGCAAATTTTGTGCCTTTGGCGATGGTCAGCCCCGGTGTAAGCCCCGCTATTGTATGCGGGTCAAGATGACCATATAGCGTATAAAAATCATCACCATCAGCAGTCTTATGGGCAAGCACAACGACACCGCCATAATTCAGACGTTGCGCGCGATCAACCGCGCTCACCACAATGCCATCATAAGGCGCAAACACATCCTGACCAGCAACGGCAAACACATCAATGCCCAGATGCATAGTGCGCCGCCCATCAACAGGATGTGATGTGGTCAGGAAAGCATCCTCGGTGTACACCAAACGCGGCTCAAGATAATGCCCTACCTGCGCCTTGGACATTTTGTCATCTTGCGACGCTATCAGGATGATAGCTTCAGCGTTAGTCAGATTCGTGGGATTCTGTGGCAAAGTCGAATCGCCAACTGCGCATGAACAAAGTGGCATATCAGCAAGGTCAAAACCAAAAACAGGCGCAAAATCAGCTTTGTTATTATTGATCCAGTCTAAAGTCTGCGCGGCAGATGAGGTAATATCCAGCCCACATGCCAACCGCAACCGCGCTGTTACTTCATCATTTCCGATATACTGGAATTGATGCAAGAAAGCGCGGATTGGCGCTTGTGACACCATCACATAAGAATCATCAGGTCGCTCTTTCGCCATCATGCCTGCATTCACCATGCTAACGGCAAGCCGTGTCAGCAATAAAGGATAAACCAGTGCTATATCGTCAGCGGTCAATGGATAAGCGCGATGATAGCCAGCTACAACTGCACATAATTTTTCTAGTGGGCGCGGATCACCCAGAACCATATAAGCTGCCAAAATGGCTAGATCACAGACAGCAGGCGCCTCAATCATATCGCCAAAATCAACAATTCCTGTCAAAGACGGCTTTGGCGTCATAGTGTCAAAATCCATTGCAGGCGTTACCAGTAGATTATAATCATTAGGATCATTATGGATTGGCGTTTTAGGCCGTTTTGCAAGTGTGCCAACGCAATGCGTGCGGTATTCTTCAATGATCTTGCCGACAATCTGCCGGTCAGTCAGGTCGTCTATAACCGAGATATGAGGATAAACCCAATCGGCACATGTCAAATCCCATTTCATCTCACGCGATAAGCCCAGATGCGTGAAATCGGCAAGAGCGGCTGTAACCTGACCGCATTTATAACCTATTTCATCAAGCAATATGCTGTTATGCGGGCAGATATCAGCAAGCGGCTTGCCATCTAGGCTAGTGATTATCCAGACCAGACGTTCTTGTCCGTCGGTATCAGCCGCCATAAAATAGGGATGACCATCTTTGGTCGGTATGACTCGTGGCACCGGCACATCTGGCGCAGTCTTGGTGATATGTGCAAGCGCCGCAATCTGCATCTCGACATGCGATAATGGACAATCATGTGCCGTGATTTTGGCAACAGCAACAAGCTTGTCCTGATCGAAAACACCTATATTGGTATCATATTCCCCATTTAAGCGCAGCAATTTGCCTGTCACATCGAACTGCGACGCAAATATTTGTTTCCAATGCGCCATATCCAGCGGTGATAATGTTGGGGTTTCGGCAGACATTACGGGCTCACTCACTTTACTAAAAGACATATGCTGACAGGTTTTTTGACAGTCGAACACATACATCATACAACAAGATCATCAACCTGCCGATCATTACGCCCAATTTACAGTGGAAATGTGTTATGCGCCATTATTTCATCACCGGAGTCAGTTCAGGCATAGGTGCCGCCTTGGTGTCGGCCTTGAGTCCAGATGCGAACATCACGGGCGTTGCACGGCGTCAGGATCGGCTTGATGCCCTATCAAAAAAACATGCCCATTTTCATCCTATCGCCGCAGATGTAACTGATGCCAAAGCAATGCGAACTGCTGTCAAGGAAGCCATAAAAACTTTTGGACCCATTGACGTAGCTATCCTTAATGCTGGTATTTATACACCGCAAGATGGCAACAAAATTGATCCGGCAGTTTACCACCAGCACATGAATGTTAATTATATGGGCGTTGTTAATACATTAGCACCAATCGTTACCAATATGATTACACAAAAACAAGGACATATAGCCATTACATCATCTGTTGCTGGATGGCGAGGCTTACCTAAATCAGCAGCCTATGGCCCCACCAAAGCTGCCCTCATTTCGCTGGCAGAATCACTTTATTTTGATCTCACTCCCCGCGGGATAAAGCTACAGGTCATTTGCCCCGGCTTTGTCGAAAGTGAAGCCACCGCAGTAAATGATTTTAAGATGCCTGATTTACTTTCAAGTGATCAGGCTGCCGCGCATATTCTTAGTGGGCTAAAACATGATAATTTTATTGTCGATTTTCCAAAATCATTTACCCGCAAAATGAAGTTTTTGAAATATCTGCCAGATCGGCTGTTTTTCAAATTTGTCGCGCGGCAAACCGGACATAATTAGCCATGAACGCTAATCAACAAACGGACATTATCAAAGCCTATGTCGCCGCCTTCACCACTTTGCGCGCCAATAATATTGATACGCTTTTGAAAATGATTGATGATAATGTGCGCTTTAGCGATCCATTTAATGATGTATATGGGAAGGTCGGTTTTCAGGCTATTTTTGATCATATGTTCAAAACCTGTGATAATCCGCGCTTTGTCGTGACAGACATTGCGCATTCAGATCAGGTGGCATATCTGCGTTGGGATATGACCGCCACCTTAAAAAACTGGCCTAAATCTGGGCTTTTTCTGTCAGGTATGAGTGAAATACATATTGGTGACAATGGATTGATAAGCGCACATATCGATCATTGGGACAGCGCGAGTCAGCTACTGGCAAAGCTACCTATCATTAATGTTTTGATCCATCCGATTCTTCGTCGCTTCAGGATACCGGTCTAAAGCTAATCAAAACTTCACCAAGTAAAAAACCCCATTTCAATACTTTTGCACGATTGACCAGAATGGCGCCATCCTGCAATGCCATCACATCGTCGAACGTGACCGTCACCTTACAGCCAAACATCGGCAGATTGAATTTATAACGCCAGCTCAAAACGTTATTGGTCAAAACGCCTTTTGCGTGACCAACAACATCAGCACATTCACCACGATAAACACCGCCTTCAAGCGCTGTTACTGTCCATTGACGGGTTTCAAGCTCGCCATCATCATAAACAAAATATTCATCAAGAATAAATCCATCATCGGTACGACGCCCGTCAATCGTAACGCGAAACTGACGCTGAACAGTACCAAATCGGTCAATAAAAAGACCAAAAGCGGTTAATTGACCGTCAAAATACTGCTCAGGCAGAAATGATGGAATGTCAATTTTTGCACCTGATGGCACATCATCTTTTATGTTTGTCTTAGCCATTAGCGATGCATCACCAACATCTGCTTCACATCAATCATGCCAGCGCGGAACCCACCCTCGCAATATGACAGATAAAGTTCCCACATACGTTTAAAACGCTCGTCAAACTTATCCTCAGCCATAGTTGGCCATGCAACATTAAAGCGGTCACGCCATTCCGCCAAAGTCCTTGCGTAATGCTGGGCATAGCCATTTTCTTCAACCAGTTGCAAACCCGCGTCATTCAGAGGCTTATCAAGCATAGGCAGAGATGGCAGCATACCGCCCGGGAAAATATAACGCTGAATGAAGTCAGGTTGGCTTTTATAGGCATGAAAAGATTTATGATCTATTGTGATTGATTGGATCGCCGCACGCCCCCCCTTTTTCAACAATTTAGAGATAGCGTCAAAATAGGTTGGCCAATAGGCTTCACCAACGGCTTCAAACATTTCAATAGACACAATCTTGTCAAATTTACCCGTGAGGTCGCGATAATCGACAAGTTGCAGATCAGCTTTACCAGCCAGCCCTGCCGCATGAATGCTTTGCGTGCCAAATTCGAATTGCTCTTTTGAAATTGTAACACCGGTAACGCGCGCACCAATCGTCGAGGCCACATATTTGGCAAAGCCACCCCAACCACAGCCAATTTCAAGAACATGGTCATCTGGCTGAATATCGGCCATTTCAACAAGTTTTTGGTATTTATTGATCTGCGCCTTGGTCAGATCATCGCCATCATTTTCAAATACTGCTGAAGAATATGTCATAGTTGGGTCAAGCCAATGCGCATAAAAATCATTGCCTAGATCGTAATGATGCGCGATATTTTTGGCAGAACCGCTTTTGCTATTCCTGCGCCAATAATGATAGCTTCGCAATGCCCATTTTCTGATGAAATTTGGTTTTAATTGTACGTCCATATCTTCGTCATGATAGACCGCTAACTCAATCAGGCTTGGCAATGTGTTACTGCTGGCATCGCCATCCATGATCGCTTCACAAAACCCCATTTTTCCATCCCGCAGAATGCGTGACAAAGCAGAACGCGTGCGCAAACGCAGATCAGCATCGGGGCCAGGCTTTCCCGACTTGAAATCGTGAATACTGCCATCTGGCAAGGTTAGCTGAAGGCTGCCACATTCAATTCGGTTTAGAATAGCAATAAATAGTTGCACCTGTTTTTTATATATAAATTCGGAAAACATAAAATCAAAACTCCTTAACTTTTCCGATATCTTTTGCTTCTGACCACATCTTAGGAGGGGCTGGTCTAGAAAAGAAATGTACTTTTTTTAACCACAACTTAATGGCTTCAATATGAATTGATACAAGTGGACGAAGCGGCCATTGTCCAGTCGAAATCAGCCCACTAAGAATTGACGCGCTGGACAAAATGCGCATTTTACCTCGCAAGGTAGCTGTCAAAGCAACTTTATCCACTTGATGGTAGCGCATAAGAAGGCGCAATCGATCACCAACAACTCTTATTTTCAGACGGTAATGTCCGCTATTCGCAAAAAAAGGCGAAACATGTAGCAACTTTTCAGCCCGCATGACTGTGTGATTTTTAGTTACCTGCCCGATATAGGAATGCATGTCCCCAAAGGTGTTGCGCACTTCATAAATGTGAACACGCTCAGCGCCTGATTTATCACATAGGACATAGACTGAAACAGGATTAAATACGAGGCCGAAAATACGAGGAAACGTCAGCAAATGAACAGATGCTATTTCCTGACTTGGGCATAGTTCGGCAGCTCTGGCACGGGCATAATCAGCCAATTTTACCAATGGCGCTTTTGATTTGAAATTTTCCCCATGATCACGTTGCCGAAATGATAACAGGTTAAATTTATCAACGCTGAACAACATTGACATACGGTTCACTTTGTCAAGTTGATCAAGGTTAATCCACAAAGATAGCCCCTTACGGCTTAAAAAATGTGAAGGGGTGCCGTGCCGCGTATGGTCAATCTGTGAAATGACTAGCTGGCATGCTGACATCAAGCACCAACCTTTATTGACTCATTAGTTGAAACAAGAAATGCGTCAACATCACTGTGCCAAGGGATTTGCGCACCCAATTTTTTGGCGATAGCGACCGCTGATTTCAAGCCATCCTCATGGAAACCATATCCGGTCCATGCACCTGCGAAAAACAAATTATTTACGCCCTGAATATCAGCCAGCTGTGGTTGCGCATCTATCGCGGCAGAATCAAATACCGGATGATGATAGATAAATTCCCCATGCACAAGTTTTGGGTCGGGCTCTATATGTGGGTTTAGCGTTTCATAAAGCGGATAGTTCGTATCAATTGATTGCAAACGGTTCATCCAGTAAGTCAGACATAGATTGTCCTGATTTCCTGACTCAGACCCGTCTTTGGACGTAATATAGTTCCACGCCGCCCATGTAGATTTTCGACGTGGCATCAAGCGCGCATCCGAATGTAAAACTGCACGATTAGGTTGAAATTTGAAAGCAGACAGAACATCCCTTTCCATGTCGGTCGGATCAGCAATCAATGCAAGCGATTCATCAGCATGAGCTGCCATAATGACCTTATCGAACCAAAGATCACCCTGCCCCTCAATCGAGAGCATAACGCCAGCATTGGCGCGGCGTATTGATGTGATATTGACACCGCAATGTACCTTGTCGCCAAGCGCCTTATGGATTCTGGTGACATATTCGCGCGACCCGCCTAGCACCGTGCGCCATTGTGGGCGGTCAATGAAGTTAAGCAATTTATGGTTTTCCATAAAACGCATGAATGAGCGGACAGGAAATGCGTTCATCATATTCGATGTACACGACCAAATTGCCGCGCCCATTGGCAGTAAATGATCTGTTACAAATGGCTCACCATAATTCTGGCGCGCTATGAATGCACCAAGTGTTTCATCTTCAGGTCCATCATAAGCATCACGTGGCGCGGTGCGATAAAAGCGCACAAGGTCAGCCAACATCGACCAATAACGGCGGCGCAACAGATTAGACGGTTGTGCCAGCAAACCCTTGATTGATCCTTCATATTCAGATCGGCCATCTGCAAGCGAAACAGCAAACGACATATCGGTATTTTGCGTAGGCACATCAAGAACAGAGAACAAATTGATTAGATTAGGGTAATTCAATGGATTATAGACGATAAAACCCGTATCAACCGGTACCTTTACACCCTCAAAATCAGCATCAACAGTGTGACTGTGCCCACCTAGCCGTGTCGCCTTTTCAAAGACGTGAACATCAGCATGGTCTTTCAAAAGATACGCTGAGCCCAACCCAGAAATACCCGAACCAATAACGGCAACCCGCATTCAAACATCCCTATCAAAATATTGATCCGGCGACTATCAAAGCTGGCGCCATCAGTTACTTATTTAACTGATTATTCACATATATATATACAAACATCCTATCAAATTCTATCAGTATCATATGGTTATAGTTGCGATATTTTTGATAGACACGCATAAATCACATCAGTTTTGTGAGGCTTTTGTAAATGAATGATTAAATCTATCGGTATTTCCCGTCAAAATTGTGAAGTTCAAGCCATTGATATATGGCGTGACGGTCTATCAGCAACGATACTGACATGGGGTGCTGTGGTGCAGGATTTGCGCCTTTTAGGCCATGAGGCACCGTTGGTGTTAGGATTTCGCAAGTTCAAACATTATCCCCGCTATTCACCCTATTACGGTGCCATTGCTGGACGCGTTGCCAACCGCATTGCTGAGGGGCAAGGACAAATCGATGATACAACCGTTCAAAGTGATACCAATTTCCTAGGTAAACATAGTTTGCATGGTGGCAAAGACGGTTTCGGCACGCGCGACTGGGACATTCGCGATCATGGGCATGATTTTGTGGAACTGGTTTTACGCGATCCCGATGGCATGATGGGCTTTCCGGGCATGTTGGATGTGGTTTGTCGATATGAAATTCAACCTGGCAATGTCCTTACGGTAACGCTGGATGCCCAAACCGATGCGCCTACCTTTTGTAATCTGGCACATCACAGTTATTTCTGCCTTGATGATACAGGCGACATTCGTGGTCATGAGTTGCAAATTCATGCTGATTCATATTTACCTTGCGACGCGGAATTCATCCCAACAGGCGAAATACGAGAT
>NZ_CAXBVX010000056.1:0-13553 GCF_963979125.1 uncultured Candidatus Puniceispirillum sp. | reverse complement strand
TGACCACCACATCGTTGTTGGTATTGATGAAAAATTCTCTGGCTGAACTTCATGGTCGACGACATACATCAACGCGCTCGAAACAAACAGCGCAATGCAAAACAGATATAGCGCCGCGCCAAAGGCGTTTCGTTCTTCACGGATCGCCGAGATCAGATCCTCAAGAGCGGTTGAATAATGAGAGATTTTCAGCAGCCGCACAAGCCGCAGAACGCGCAACCAGCGTAGGTCCATCTGTCCAAGGAACAATGGCAATATGCTTGGCAGGATTGCAATCAGATCAATCAGGCCTGTAAAGCTGAAAATATAGCCAAAACGGGATTTTGCAGATGACTCGGTTTTGCGATCTATGTTGGCATCACTTGACCAGATCCGTAAAATATATTCACAGCCAAATATCGTCACCGAGAACAATTCAAATGCCCAGAACAGAAACCCATATTGGGTGCTTAACTGATCGATGGATTCAAGTGAAACAGCTAGTAAATTCAATAGAATGAGTGTTGAAAGCGCACGGTCACAATACATGCTGACTTTATCGTCACCATTTGAGCGGGACAATATTTCAAGCACCCGTTTTTTGTTCAAGCCAGACATACTAACGCCACGTTATTCAAAGTTATTCAAAACTGATATAAGATGTAATGCATACGACTATACATGCTAATTGGCTAAGCGCAAATTTTAGCTTAAAGGGCGATTAAGTACCCAGAATATCCTCGGCGATTTCGGCTGTTTCGATGCAACGGTCAACGAAGGCCATTGTGTGGGCTCTGCCGTGCATCTGGAACATGCGCATGATGCCAAAACGGCTGGCAGCAAGCGCCACTGATTCTGGATCACGGCGCAGACCTGCAACCATATTCAGCAATTCCTCGATATTATCGCGGATTGCTTCGACACGCTGACGCTCGGTTTGTGGCATCTTTTTGGTTGTGGCATTCACCGCAACATGCGTTTCGGTTTTATAATTTTCAAGATAAAGTATCTCGCCCATAATCAGTTACTCCTAACTATCAGCCGAAAGGTTTTGCTTGGGACAGCGCATAAGGCGAACATGGTAATAATGCAATCCGGATACGGGGTCGGCCATTTCGACTAGGCGGACGGGAACCATCATATTTGCATTGATTGAATGCGCCCCGTTCCGAAGCAAAATCAGCCCATCTTCAAAATGTCCGCGATGTGTCAGGCGCATTACACTTAAAAAGCGGCACCCTTCAAGATGCGCTGTGGTTTTATCCATAAAGCCGATCTGACTACTGCCTGGCGTTGCTTTTGGTGGCGGTGGCGGTGCTGGTGGCGAAATTTCGGTATCAACCGTGTCAGCGCTTTGACTAGCCACTGAGGCCACAGGCTTTGGCGCGCCACTTTCTACCAGATATAAATTACAGGCAGATAAAAGCGTAACAAGACTAATAATTGGAAATGCACGAAACATCGTTATCGACCCTTGAAGAAATTGTGAAGCGTTGCTTCCACAAAAGGTTAACGGCGCAGTGCAGCAATTTTTTAGGATAGAGGGTGGTTTCGCGCAACGATTTAGCGATCGGTTGAAACAACCCGCAATTCACCACTCACGCTCATAGCACGTCCCACGTCAAAGAATAATTGGGGGTTCAGTGATTCGCCATTAACGCGCATTTCGTAATGCAGGTGCGCCCCTTCAGTTCTGCCCGTTCTGCCCATATTGCCGATAACGGTACCTTCACTGACGTCTTGATCTTTTTTGACGCGTATCTTGGACAAATGCGCAAACACAGTTTCCACGCCAAAGGCATGGCGCACCCGCACAACATTTCCAAACGAACCTGCTTTACCGGCAAATGTCACAGTCCCCGGTGCCGATGCCAATATATCTTCCTGCCATGTGCCAGCCAGATCAATGCCGTGATGGAACACTTTCTTTTTTGTGACGGGATGCTTTCTATAACCATAATTGCTGGAAATATAGAAATACAGCATAGGCGGTTTGAATGGAATTTTCCGCAAGGCTGAACGATGATCATCCAAGGCCAGCACCAGTGTTTTGAAATCTTTATTGTCGAGCGCTGGGCCGACAGAGTCATAGTCAGGTAAATTTTCTTCCAGCAAACCAAGATTGGCAACGCGGCTGCGGATTGTGTCTATCTCTCTGACCATCGACACAAGCAATTTCATTTCCTGAACAGCGCTATCAATTTCAGGAACCATTCTTTTCGGTTCAATCTTTTCCATGCCAACAGGCGCATCACCAATAGGCGGCACTGTTTGCTTGATATTTGTAATGCTACTTATCGTGTCTGGTTTTGGCCTATGCAATGGCTGCTCATCAGCATTGTCAGGTTCATTCAAAGTATCTTTGTTATAAAAGCTATTGAAGGCAAAATCGGGAATGAGATTGCTCAAAGCAGCCAATTCGATAGCAGCCCGTTCACGAGGGCTTTTTTGTATTTGCGCTGGTTTGGCGTCATCAACTGGCTCAATTGGGCGAACAGGTGCCTGCGGTGCATCTGCCAGCTTTGGCAAGGTCACGCTATTATCTGCTTCAAACATGGGCTGGTCATCAGTCACTTTTTCTGCCAGCACATTGGCGGTATCCATGGCGTCACTATTTCCAGCCGTTGGTAAAGCATTGACCCGGTCGCGTTTTGAAATGATCCGCGCAAAGGTATTCTTAGATGCATTCATGCCATCTGACTTGGGTGCAAATGGTTTTTGCGTCTTGTCAGCCCCTGTTGACAGGTCTTTTATAAAGCTACCCGATGCTGGCTGTGCTGTGCTGGTCTCGGTTTGTGGTGCCAGCGCTATTACCTCCAACGTGTCGTTGAAATTATCAGCATCCATATCTGTTTCGGTTATACTTGCGTTGGCTGTCTGGATTGAATCCCTGCTGACAACACCAACAGCGTTGACGCCAAGAAACACCGTCGAAATGGCGATAACAACAGTGCCAACAAAACAAACTACGGCTGCGGAAATGACATATGTTGGTTTCACCGTAATCTCAACAGGACCATTTTTGGTCATGAACAGAAATCTGTTTTCGCGTAAAAACCACAGCCTGTTATTCACGGTTAATGGCGAATCGGCACGGTTCCCCTGAATCATTTTTGGGGTGAAACGCTGAATGATTTTGCCGATTATCCTGCGCATCAATTTATCCAAGCTTCCATAACAAGACGCCAATAATGGCAATGTTTGAAAGTGTCTGAATTATACAGAACGCAAATAATGTTTTGTTTGATACCTGATTCTTCACATTCAAAGTAAAGGCAGGCATCTGCAATGCTGAATCAAGCGCGGCCTTTGTATCATTCTGCGGCGCGTCTTGTGGTACGGCATTTTCCGGAACTTTGTCTGTCTGATCTTGATATTGCGCAGACCCTTGCGCTACAGCCAGCTCAGCAATGTTCCCCATGGTTCGTGAACGAGGCTGTTCACGCTGTGAAATAGACGCCGAACTAACCTCGTTTCGAATTTCTTCAATCCGTTTTCGAATGTCGACTACATCTTCACTCATAACTTCCTCAAACCACGCGACTTAATAAAAATTAAAATGAGCCGTTAAGACTACTGACCAAAGTCATGCAACGGAATAAATCTTACTATTATTTACGACAGTTTCTATAAATTGTTACCTTTAGAACGCATAGGCAAACAATTAATCTTAACTTTATTAGAAAAAATTTGATAGGCTCGCATTATCAGGGGGTTGTTATGTTTAAAAATACAGAGTCAAACGATGCGGATACCCAAAAAGTGTCTGTAATTGATGATCAGATGCGAATCACAGGAACGGTTATTTCAGATGGTGATGTCATTCTTGCTGGTCAATTGGAAGGGCAAATTATCTGCAACAAGCTAACCGTCGAAGATGGTGCCATTCTTAATGGCAGTATCGAAACTGGGGAAGTTGTCATTTCAGGTACAGTCACCGGTGATGTTGCATCCATAAACGCGCACATTGAGGCGTCTGGCCACTTTGAGGGTGACCTGAAATGTATAGGCATAGAGGTTGAGGCTGGTGCCCATGTAGTGGCCAAATTCAAAAAAGCACCGGCAAAAATTGTTAAGGCGGCAGCTAAACTTGAAAATGAAACCGCCGAATAACTGTCATTTAGATAATCAATTTATAAAGATCAGAGGATAGAAGAATGGATATATCAAAAACAAAAGCAGTCATTGGCGAAGGCGCTCATTTTTCGGGTACCATAAGCAATGCTAAATCTATCGAAATCAATGGCACAGTCGAAGCTGACCTTGAAGCTGAAAAGGTGTCAATCGGTCCGGAAGGTGAATTTCACGGCGCGATTAAATCCGATCTGGTTGTCATTTCAGGCCATTATAATGGTGAAATGCACGCACACAGTGTTTGGGCAACGGAAACAGCGCAAATCGCTGGTGAAGTCCATTACCAGTCTTTGCAAATGGACCGTGGTGCCGCGCTGAATTGTCGTGTCGTTCATAACTGGACCGAAGATACAGGCAGCTCTTTGCCTCACGCGGAAAGCGAAGATGAAGTCACTGAAAGCGCTGATGCTGAAACAGATGAAGATGCCAAATAAATAACAATTTTGATCCCAGTTAGGTCTGGTATAGCAAAGGAAAATAGTCATGGACGGAAGTACAAATATTATTCAGGGCATGGTCGTCGAAGGTAAGCTTGATGGTGGCGAAGCGCCGGTCGTTATTTCTGGAAATTTTTCAGGTGAATTAAACGCCGTTGAAGTGTTTCTCGAAGAAATGGGCGTTTTCAAAGGAACTTTGAATGCTGACCGTGTGGAATTAGCGGGTGATTTCAACGGGACTTTGACCACTGAGGAACTATCAGTTGGATCAACGGCAAAAGTAGATGGTGAATTGCGGGCGAACTCGCTTGCAATCGAACTTGGTGCCGAAGTTATCGGTTCTGTAGGTCGTAAGTCGTAACCGGCGTCATACAACTAAAATTTTGAACCAGCGCGCCTTTGGCGTGCTGGTTTTACATGACAGGAATTTTAAACAAACATTAATTGTGCTAAGATTACTTTGAGATTGAAACTGGGTATTTAGGGCGCAGTTATGTCAGAAGATTTCTTTCGCAAATTAAGCAAAAAAGAAATTGATACTTTAACAAATGTCGATTTTGCAAACCAAGATGAAAAAATCAATTATTCACGAAATCTTTTGTTTCTGCTTCTGTTATATTTTGTCATCGTATTATGCACCTTGACCTTTGTTATTTTGAAAAAAGATTTCTTTATCAACGAACTAAGATTGATGGAGAATGTTGATCTTCAATTCGCCGAAGCGACCCTTAATCAACGTATTATCAAAGTTATTGTTTTGTTGGTTTTGATTGGTGTCAGTGCCATTGTTAATCGCTATTTTTCGCTAATTGCTGTCCTTGTTTTTGTTGCGGCAATTTTTGGATTAGTTGATGATTTTAGTATGCGGATTACGCACTCGGACGATCCATTTTCATTAACAGCTTCCACGGTAACCATTTTGCGCGTCATTGCGATTGGACTGATTGGAAAAATGATTTTGCAAGCGATTGGTGAACAACCGCAAAAGGATCAAGATTTCCCCTAAGACCACTTTTTACACGAATATGTATGATGTCTAATGAGTGGTATTTTGCTAAATTTTACGCTAACCATATCTAAACGGTTGGATTGTTAGTGTATGATGCGAACTCAAGTTGCAATTATCGGGGCCGGGCCAGCAGGCCTCTTATTAGCGCATATTCTTCATCTTAGAGGCATTTCATCGGTTATTCTTGAAGCGCGGTCACAACAATATTGTGAGGCGCGTATTCGGGCTGGAATCCTCGAACAAGGCACGGTTGATATTTTACGCGAGGCTGGCCTAGGCGCAAGAATGGATCAAGAAGGATTGCCGCATCATGGTATTGATATTGCTTTTGACGGTGGAGTTCATCCGATCAGCATTGAAAAATATGACAGCGGAAGACAGGTTATGGCCTATGGCCAGACTGAAATTGTCAAAGACTTGTTTCAACAACATGCGCAAAATGGAACCGTTATCCTAACCGATGCCGAAGTGACAGGAATTGATGATATTGATGGCGCGTCTCCGCAGGTGCATTACCGCCATGACGGCAAGGACCACACGCTCACATGCGATTTTGTTGCTGGCTGTGATGGGTTCCGCGGTGTATCCCGCAAGGCCATGCCAGCAACCATACGCAATGATTTTGATCTGATTTATCCTTATTCATGGCTTGGTATTTTGGCCAAGGCGCCACCCATGAATAAAGTCGTGATTTATGCCCAGCATCCTCGGGGATTTGCATTGCAATCAATGCGGTCTAATGAAATCAGCCGTCTTTATATTCAAGTGGACAATGAAGATCATATTGATAATTGGTCGGATGAAGCCTTGTGGGATGAGCTGGATATCCGCATTGGCGTCACGCAAAATCGGGGTGAAATAATTCAAAAAGGCATCACTCCGATGCGGTCATTCGTATCTGAACCTATGTCATCTGGACGTCTGTTTTTGGCTGGTGATGCAGGCCACATCGTTCCCCCTACTGGGGCCAAAGGATTAAACCTTGCCATTGCTGACGTGGCCTTGTTATCGGCGGCATTTATTGATTTCTATTGTGATGACAGCGAAGCTCAACTTCGGGAATATTCATCTCGTGCACTTCGCCGTGTTTGGAAAGTCGAACGGTTTAGCTGGTTTTGTACAACTTTGCTACATACCGACCATCGCCATTCGGAATTTGAAAAGAAACTTCAACGTGCTGACATGGATTATCTTTTATCATCAGATGCCGCGATGAAATCATTTGCCGAAAACTATGCGGGGCTTCCTATTGAAATTTTACCTGATCTATAGCCTGACGCCATCTGGTGATAAAGCGGCTTTCTTGGCCTTGTTCCAATAACGAAAAAACCGCCCAAGGTCAGGCGTGCGGTCAAGTGAAACAAAAGCCTTTTCATTTATAACATGCGTTGCCACCAAATTGTGGGCGAAGTCTATGAATGCGCATAGCTGGGGATTTGGTGTTTCTGGGATAAATATATCGGTCACAGATTGCTCTTGGATTAAGTGAACAATCACCTCATTCATTTTGCCATAATATATATCAACTGGTAATGTGCTTAGGGTTTCATAGATGAAAACCAGACGTTTAAAACTATAACCAGCGTCAGAAAAATAATTTGAATCCCATATAAAAACAGGCTGTTTCCACGCGCTTCGTGTGGATAGGGATTTCGTTTCGTCACTAAAAATAGGATGGTTTAGAGACAGTGCATCTTCATGAAGAATAACAAGATTAGCCATTATAATCCTCACGATACGGAAATAGGATACGGTCCAATTCATCATAGGAATAGGCAAGCGGCAGATTATCCTGTGATGCGACATTCAGCCCCGGTGCGGCATATTTAGTGACATTCTCAAGATTGTAAAAATAGGGTTTGTTGGCAAATGTGCTGGCTACCCATTGCCAGGATAAATTATTGCTGGCTGGATCACCATCAAGCAGGTGATGCAGGAACCATTTTGCACCAGCTTGCCATTTTATGCGTCGCCAATGCACAACATAGGCCGCAACATACATGCGGGCGTGATTATGAAGATAGCCAGTTGTGCAAAGATCATTGATAAAGCTATCTATTACCGCAACCCCAGTCTGACCAGTTTCAATGTCCGCTGGTAAAGTGTCAGCATAATCATCAGCCGCAAATCCGGTTTTGTAGCTTTCAATATCATGCCAGATATCATCTGGACTCTGGCGATAGCGTCTTTGCCAGTAATCTCGCCATGCTAATTCCTGAATAAATTTTTCAGTTTGTTTAGGTTCGCCACTTATGGCCAGCGCATGATTGCGGACGTCATTGAGCGAAACGATACCATGCCGGATATAGGGCGACAGGTACGTCACATCACCATCAAGGTAATTACGACTATGCGCATATTGCGCTGGATTTATGGCGTCTAAAGCGATCTGCGCAGGCTTTTCCCCGCCTATTGTTGGGCTGACGGTTTTGTCAGCTATATGCGGGCTTAGGCTGGCAACATATGCGATCAAGTCTTCGCGACTATCAAAATTGGATTTAAGAAGCGTAAGTGACATGGTGTATCCTTGGTATGCGCGGATATGAACTACCGCATTCGCCCTACAATGCGTGCTATATGAGTGCCAACATTATAAATGCAATATTAGTTATATACTTTGTACACAGTGATTTGATTTTACGCACGTTAATACACATATAGGGTCGTTAAGGGACAAAGTGATGCATGTTGTTTGGTTCAAAAGGGATTTGCGTGTCTGGGATCACGCACCACTTGTCGCGGCTTGTGCTACTGGCCCTGTTTTGCCGCTTTATGTTGTCGAACCTGAACTGTGGGCTCAGCCCGACATGTCTTACCGGCACTATGCTTTTCTGGGTGAAACCCTTGCTAGCCTTGATGAAAGCCTGACCAAACTTGGTCAACCTTTGGTGATACGCGTAGGCGATATGGTCAGCGTTCTTTCTGACATAAATCAACAACATGGCATAACTGCCTTATACGCACATGAGGAAACGGGTAATGGCTGGACGTTTGCCCGTGACAAGGCTGTGCAGGCGTGGTGCCAAGATCATCAGCTTCCTTGGCATGAATTTCCACAGCATGGTGTTCATCGTCCCCTCACATCTCGTCGGGGATGGGCTGGCAAATGGGACAAGCTGATGAATGCGCCAGCTTTGCCAGCACCCGATAAATTGCTGTCAGTGAAGCTGAAAACCATGGATGTGCCTAGTGCCGGCTCTTTGGGTCTTGCAGATGATGGATGCCATGCACGCCAGCAAGGCGGACGTAGTGAAGCTATTGCGCTGTTAAAAAGTTTCTTAACAATGCGCGGACAAAAATATCGTTATGAAATGTCGTCCCCGGTTACCGCGGCCGATAGTTGTTCGCGGCTTTCGGCGCATCTTGCCTTTGGTGCTGTATCGATGCGAGAGGTGTTTCAAGCCGCCAACCGTCGGCAAATGCTGGTACATGAGGCTGATGAAAGAAATAGAAATAACTGGTTGAAATCATTAATAAGTTTTGAAAGTCGCCTGCATTGGCATTGCCATTTCATCCAGAAGCTAGAAGATGAGCCCGCAATAGAATTCAAGCCCTTTCATTCGGCTTATGCGTCTTTGGACAAATCACATCCGGACGCATCTGCCAGATATACCGCATGGGTCAAGGGGCGCACCGGATATCCGCTTGTTGATGCTGTGATGCGATCATTGACAGCGACAGGCTGGCTGACCTTTCGGATGCGTGCCATGGCCATGAGCTTTGCCAGCTATCATCTGTGGCTGGATTGGCGACGTCCCGCGCTTCATCTTGCGCGTAATTTTATCGATTACGAACCTGGCATTCATTACAGCCAATGTCAGATGCAGGCGGGCATTACCGGAATCAATACGATACGGATTTATAACCCGATAAAGCAAAGTCAGGATCAGGATCCGCATGGTCATTTTATCCGACGCTGGGTGCCAGAATTGAAACATGTATCGGATAATTTGATCCATACACCATGGATACGACCAGACCAGGCACCAGACTATCCGGCACCTATCATTGACGAAAAAGTGGCGCGCAAATTTGCCAGTCAGCAGATGCATGCTATCCGTAAATCCTTGCCGCATCGCCGCGAAGCTGCCCGTGTTGTATCCAAACATGCGAGCCGTAAAGAAGGTGTGTCCCTGTCACGCAGAATAGGTTCGGGCAATGACGACATGCACATCAAGCGCCGCAAAAAATCGGCAACACCGGATAAACAGCTTGATCTAGGTCTGTAGCTGAAAATGTTTCACGTGAAACATTTCGTGAACAAACGCCGGTGCCGCCTTTATTTCAGATGGCGCATATTGGCCTGTCCATCTAGCCACGCCCAACAAATGGCATTTTCGACGCCATGATGGTCATGAACTGGACGTTGGTCTCAAGCGGTAATGTCGCCATATGTAATACGGCGTCAGCAACATGCGACACATCCATGGTGGCTTCGGCTTTGATTGAACCATCAGCCTGAGGAACGCCTCTGGTCATCGGTATCGCCATTTCGGTTAGCGCATTGCCGATATCAATTTGCGAACAGGCAATATCAAATGGGCGGCCATCTAGTGACAGTGTCTTGGTCAGGCCGCTAATGGCATGTTTGGTTGTTGTATAAGGTACTGAACCAGGTCGCGGTGCATGTGCCGAAATAGAGCCATTATTGATAATACGGCCACCTTGGGGTGACTGCGCGCGCATCAAAGAAAATGCCGCTCGGGCGCATAGAAATGATCCGGTCAGATTGATATTCACGACATCCAGCCATGTCTGAATTGGAATTTCGTCAATAGGCATGCTGGGACTGCCAATACCGGCATTATTAAACAGGACATCAAGATGCCCCCATATATTAACAGCGTTACTGAATGCGGCATCGACCGCATCGACGTCACTGACATCGCATGGCAGGACAAGCGCGTTTTCATGCCCATTGGCAGTTTCATCAAGCGTGTCTTGGCGACGCCCTATCAAGCCAACCTTAAAGCCAGCCTCAAGAAACGCCTGTGCTGTTGCCCGCCCGATACCGCTGCCAGCGCCAGTGATGATGATTGATTTCGCCATGAGACATACCTTTTAAAATGAGATTTTTAGAGTTTAGGCAACCATAATTAAGACGTCTAGCAATCTTAATGAAAATACACTTTCCTCTGTGAAATCTGCTATGTACATATAGCGCTTATATGTCATGTCTGTTTGATTTTGAGGATCTATTTTGGGAAGCAATAACGCCTTTGTGATTCATCCGGACGTAAAATATGCGCCGACGTCACGACCAGCCGACATGATGCTTGATGAGGCTTGTATGCTGGTTGAAGCCATTGGGCTGGATGTTGTGCTATCCGAAACCGTGAAAATATCCCAGCCGCGCGCTGGTTCATTCCTTGGTAAAGGCTATGCCGATCAGCTTGCCGAAATGGCTGAGGCCTATGAGCATCCGTTGATCGTCATCAATACGACGTTGTCGTCGGTGCAGCAGCGTAATCTGGAAACGCTGACATCATGCAAGGTCATTGACCGCACAGCCCTGATTCTGGAGATTTTTGGTGCACGCGCGCAAACACATGCCGGACGGCTTCAGGTTGAGCTTGCTTCGCTTACGTTCCAGCGCTCCCGACTGGTGCGTAGCTGGACGCATCTTGAACGTCAGCGTGGTGGTGGCGGCTTTCTGGGCGGGCCAGGCGAACGCCAGATCGAACTGGATAGGCGCATGTTGATGGATCGGGTCATGCGTATTAAAGGCGAGTTGCAGGAAGTTGAAAGAACACGCCATTTACAACGCCGCAATCGTGACCGCAGTGAAACACCTACATTGGCATTGATAGGCTATACGAATGCTGGAAAATCGACGTTATTTAATAAATTAACGGGTGCGGATGTTCTGTCCAAGGACATGCTATTTGCCACGCTTGACCCCACCATGCGCGGGATGAAGCTGCCATCGGGACGTCGTGCGGTGCTTGCCGATACAGTTGGGTTTATCAGTCAGTTACCTACCGAGCTGGTTGAAGCGTTCAAAAGCACGCTCGAAGAGGTGGTCGAGGCAGACATTCTGGTGCATGTTCATGATGCGTCATCACCAATGGTGGCTGAGGAATATGCTGATGTTTGTCATGTTCTTGAAGAATTGGGGCTTGATCCCGAGATGCAGGCAGAACGGGTTGTGCATATTCTGAACAAATCAGATCAAATTGACGATATGGCAGGCGATACTGCGGACGAAACGCGTGAATATTTACAAAATTTGCTAGGTGGTGGCGTTTTTGTTTCTGCCCTTTCCGGTGCCGGAATCAATGATGCCTTGCTGGTGCTAGATGAAAAGATCAATGCTGATGATATTCGGCTTGATGTTGTGCTGGCACCTGAAGACGGTGCGCCGCGTGCCTGGCTTCACGCCCATGGAACGGTGCATAGTAGTGTGTTTGATGACGTTGGGAATGAAACAGTGTCTTTGACAATCAGTATTGCCAACCGCAACCGCTTTGCGTCACGCTGGCCACAATTATAGCATTGAAAGCCCGATTTTTGACCAATCTGTTAGGGTATGGGTTAATTTTTTGATTAGTCTGTTTGGAAAATCAAATCTATAGTTTGTCTTATTAATCGTGAATTAACAGTCAGCAAGTATTTATCCAAAAAGGAAGCAAAGACAATGGGTGGTGAGCGTATCGTATTTCTGAATGGTGCATTTGTTGCCGAAAGCAATGCCAAGCTATCAATTTTTGATCGTGGGTTGCTGTTTGCGGATGCTGTTTATGAGGGTTTTGGTGTGCTTGATAGTCAGATCGTAGATTTTGAATATCATATTCATCGATTGGAGCGATCATGTGGTGAGCTGGCGATGGTTTCGCCGATGGACAAGGATGAATTATTTGCGGCACTGATGCGGTTGATCGCCGAAAATGATCTGGCGGAAGGGTTTTTATATCTGCATGTTACACGCGGCGAGGGTGATCGTAGTTTCTTTTATAATGATGGCTATAAGCCAAATGTTTTTGCCTTTACGCAAGGTGCTAAATTTATTGCTGATGATCCAGCCCCTGCGGTTAAGGTGCTGACAACACCCGATTTGCGATGGGTGCGCCGTGATATTAAAACAACAAATTTGCTTGCTCAGGTGATGGCAAAACAGGCTGCACATGAAGCAGGTGCTTATGAAGCTGTGATGATTGATGATGATGGATTTGTTACCGAAGCAGGGTCATCAAGCTTTTTCTACATCAAGGATAAGACACTTATTGTGCGTCCCGTCAGTAATGAAATTCTGCATGGTATTACCCGCCAGACAATGTTGCGGGTTGCTGGCGAGCAGGGAATTAAGGTAGATGAGCGCATTTATAAGCTGGATGAAGCATTGACAGCTGACGAAGCCTTTTTGACAGCGGCCTCGATCTATGTGCTACCGGTGAGTCACATTGATGATACCAAAATTATCGATGGGATGCCTGGTGCCTTTACGAAAGCCTTACGTGCCGGATTTTTGAAAACGGCGCGCGCTGAATTTTACCAGCCTAGCTAAGCTGTGGTGGCGTCGATGTCTGAACGTGTAGAATCAGCTATAGGCACATTGATGAAGGGGGTGCCACCCTTGCCAGATGATCAGGTGACGCTGGCAAATTGGCGAGAACCCAGATTTGCACGCTGGTCGTTTTCGCATATGCGCCAGCTATTGCCCACAAGTCCGATAACAGCATCATCATGTCCTTTTGACCTTACTGAGGCACGACAGGATCTTGGATCGATGCGCTTTGCGGGTGCGGATGGGGGCGATTTGCGTCTTGATACATTTTTGCGCAGAAGCCAGACCGATTGCTTTGCTGTTATGCATAATGGAAAACTGGTTTATGACTGGTTTGACGGTTTTGGTGCGCCAGACCGCCCGCATATTTTGTTTTCGGTATCAAAGTCTTTAACCGCTTTGGTGGTGGGCGTGCTGGTCGAACAGGGTGTGCTTGATGTAAAGCGCACTATATCCACCTATGTACCAGAAGTTGCTGGGAGCGCGTATG
>NZ_CAXBVX010000055.1:0-13787 GCF_963979125.1 uncultured Candidatus Puniceispirillum sp. | reverse complement strand
ACAAACGGGTCGCGCATCAGGATCGTATCGTCGCGTTCGGGGCTGGTCGATACCAAGGTTACGGGCGTGCGGGTCAGTTCTTCCAGACGGCGGATATATTTGACCGCATTCGCTGGCAGGCTTGCCCAATCGCGGGCACCTTGTGTGCTTTCATGCCAGCCGGGCATTTCCTCGTAAATTGGGGTACAGGTAGTTTGTGCGCCCGCATCGGCGGGGAAATGATCCAGCTCGATAACACTGCCATCGGCTTGTTCCAGCTTATAGCCAACACAGATTTTCAACACATCGAACCCGTCCAGCACATCCAGCTTGGTCAAGGCCATGCCGGTAATGCCTGCCACGGCATTTGCCTGACGCACCATGACCGCATCGAACCAGCCACAACGACGTTTGCGCCCTGTCACGGTGCCAAATTCGCGGCCACGTTCGCCCATACGGGTGCCATCATCGCCAAAATCTTCGGTAGGAAAGGGGCCACTGCCCACGCGGGTTGTATAGGCCTTGGTAATGCCCAGAACGAAACCAATGCTGGTCGGTCCGGTGCCAGAGCCAGTCGCCGCCTGTCCCGCTACGGTATTGCTGGAGGTCACAAAGGGATAGGTGCCATGATCGATATCAAGCATGACGCCTTGCGCGCCTTCAAACAGAACCTTCTGGCCTTTATCGCGCGCCTGTTCCAGTGCGCGCCAGCTTTGTCCGGCATAGGCCATGATCGCATCGCGCATTGCCAGCAGATCATCTTTCATCTGGTTGGCATCAACCAGATCATGTCCACCTGCGGCCAGCCAGACATTATGATGCATGGCCAAAGCGGTCAGCTTTTCAAGCAGGGTTTCTTCGCTGGCCAGATCGCCAAGTCGCACCGCACGGCGGGCGACTTTATCTTCATAGGCAGGGCCAATACCGCGACCCGTAGTGCCAATTTTGGCATCGCCGCGCATCACTTCACGCGCCGCATCAATCGCTTTATGAACCGGCAGGATCAGCGCCGCATTTTCCGATACGATCAGACTATCGGGGGATATTTCGGCACCTTGTGAACGCAGTAATTCGATTTCGGACAATAGATGCGCCGGATCGATCACCACACCATTGCCAATCACCGACAATTTGCCTGGCCGCACAATGCCCGATGGCAATAATGATAATTTATATTCAACCCCGTCGATAACCAACGTATGTCCGGCATTATGCCCACCCTGAAAGCGCACAACAACATCAGCGCGGCTGGACAGCCAATCAACGATCTTGCCTTTGCCTTCATCACCCCATTGGGCACCAATCACTGCAACATTTGACATTAGGTCATCCTTCAGGCTATGCGCGACCTGACCCGCGCGAACTTCGATCATCTTTTGAATGGCAGGTACGCCCGCGACGATATGCCGGACTTTGCCAGCACCCTACATAACATTGCCTTGGCAAGCAGGGCAAGAATACAGGTGCGATTAGCTGTATTACGTGCCTGAATAATGTCTTTTGATAACCATGCGGGAGTGATTGATTGCTATTTTAGCCTATGTAACACGGCCTATTGTTGAAATTGCAAGGCATCAACGCGCACCACCTGTTTTAGCGCGCGTAAATCAGCAAGCATGCTGTTGGGTAACGCGCCATCGATTTCAACCAGCGCAACCGCTTCGCCGCCCACATCACGGCGTCCCAGATGGAAGGTCGCAATATTGACGCCATATTTACCGCATAAGGTGCCAAGATCACCAATAAATCCAGGTTTGTCATAATTGCGCAGATACAAAAGATGCGCGGGAAAGTCCGACTCAACAGCGATATGTTGCACCTCGACAATGCGTGCCTTGTCACCGCCAACCAGCGTGCCGGCAATCGTACGCGTGCCAGAAGCATGGTTGATCGTCACGCGTAGCAAGGTTTCATAATCGCACTGGCGGTCATGACGCACCGTTGAAACGGCGATTCCATTGGCGCTGGCCACCGCCGCGGCATTGACCATATTGACCGATTCCATGACCGGCCCCAGCAGACCTGCCAATGTGCTGGCGACAATTGGTTCCGGATTAAGTACCGCCGCCTTGCCATCAAGTTCAATCGATACTGACTGCAACCCCTGATTTTCAACCTGCCCCAGAAAGCTACCCAACTGGCGGCCAAGGGTCATATAAGGTTTTAGGATAGGCGCTTCTTCGGCGCTGACCGACGCCATGTTAAGCGCATTGGTCACGGCGCCCTTGACCAGAAAATCGGCCATCTGTTCGGCAACCTGCAACGCGACCTTTTCCTGCGCTTCGGTAGTGCTGGCACCCAGATGCGGCGTGGCCACCACATTTTCCATACCGAACAGGATATTATCCGTCGCTGGTTCACTTTCAAAAACATCTAGTGCCGCGCCCGCAACATGCCCCGTCCCCAGTGCCGCCGCCAAAGCCATTTCATCGACCAGACCACCACGCGCGCAATTCACGATCCGTACGCCCTTTTTGGTCTTGTTCAACGCATCGGCACTGATGATATTGCGGGTGCCATCAGTCAGCGGCGTATGTAATGTGATGAAATCTGCCTGGACCAATAATTCAGCCAGCTCGACCTTTTCAATGCCCAGCCGCGTTGCGTTTTCGGGTGTCAGATAGGGATCATAGCCCATCACCCGCATTTTCAGCCCCTGCGCCCGGTCCGCCACAATCGCGCCGATATTGCCACAGCCGATAATGCCCAGCCGTTTACCAGTAATCTCGGTACCCATGAAGCGGGATTTTTCCCACTTGCCAGCCTGTGTCGATTCATTGGCAGCTGGAATCTGGCGTGCCAATGACAATATCATCGTAATCGCATGTTCGGCGGTGGTGACAGCATTGCCGAACGGCGTGTTCATCACCACAACGCCGCGTTTGGTGGCTTCGGGAATATCAACATTATCAACACCGATACCGGCACGGCCAACAACTTTCAAATTCGGTGCGGCATCCAGAATATCTTTGGTCACCTTGGTCGCCGAGCGGATCGCCAAGCCGTCATAATCGCCAATGATTGCCGCCAGCTCATCCGGTGACAAGCCGGGCTTTACATCGACATCAACGCCGCGTTCGGTGAAAATATCCGCCGCGCGGGGGCTTAGTTTATCGCTTATCAATACTTTTGGCATGATCTGCCCTTTCATTCATCTTTATTTATGTGCCAGCAAGCTGGCGTTCATCACTCATTCGTCTTGTTTGTTAATATTAGCTGGTTACGCCGCGTCGATATGGCGGGCGCGCACCGTTTCATAAGCCCAATCCAGCCATGGCATCAACGCCGCTAAATCACTTGTTTCAACCGTGGCGCCTGCCCAGATACGCAAACCGGATGGCGCATCTCGATACGCACCAATATCAAGCGCAACATCTTCTTCGGCCAATAACGTCTGAATGTCGGTGGTGATCGCTTTCTGCGTGGCGGCATCGGCATTCGCAAACCAGTCATCGCTGATCGATAATGTCACCGAGGTTGGCGACACAGTCGCTGGATTTTGTGCCAGAAACGCAAAATGTGACGTGGTTTTAATCCAGTCATCGATCACGGCAAAATTGGCATCAACACGGGCAATCAATCCCTCAAGTCCGCCTAATGATTCAGCCCATGTCAGCGCATCATGCACATCATCGATCACCAGCATTGACGGGGTATTGATCGTGGCACCATCAAACAGCGCCTTGTCGAATACGCCTTTTTTAGTCATCCGGAATAATTTCGGCATCGGCCATGGCGGGCTATAGCTCTCTAGCCGTTCGACCGCACGCGGCGACAGGATAATGACGCCATGCGCCCCCTCACCACCAAGCACCTTTTGAAAGCTGAATGTTGTTACATCCAGCTTATCCCACGGCAGATGCATGGCAAAACAGGCCGAGGTGGCATCGGCAATCGTCAGCCCACTACGATCAGCCAGAATCCAGTCGCCATGCGGCACGCGCACCCCCGACGTGGTGCCATTCCAGGTAAACACAACATCATTGTCAAAATTGACCATGCCCAGATCAGGCAGATCGCCATAATCGACCTCGATAGCACGGGCATTTGGAATCTTTAGCTGCTTTATCACATCGGCAACCCAAGCCTTGCCAAAGGCTTCCCATGCCAATACGTCAACACCGCGCGCACCTAGCAAAGACCAGAGCGCCATTTCGACAGCGCCGGTATTCGAGCCTGGTACAATCGCGATATGATAGTCGGATGGCAAGCCCAGAATGCTGCGCATCTTTGTAAGTACGGATTGAATTTTGGCTTTGGGATGTTTGGCGCGGTGCGAGCGACCTAGCACCGAAACATCAAGATTAGAAGCGGACCATCCAGGCCGTTTCTTGGTCGGGCCGCATGAAAAATGCGGAGACGCCGGCTTGATAGCCGGTTTAGCGGAAGGAGACATGGTGATCCTCAGTCAAAAATGTGGCCACCTGTTGGGAGGTGACGACCCGCCAAAAGACATGCCAGACCACCCACCGCTTGTCAACATACCGGCCAAACGGCATGTGAAATATTTTTGCTTTTGCTAATATATTGAAATTATGCGATTTATTTCGCCGCAGACTTAATGCGCAAAATTAGTTCCTGCATAACTGTATCAAGAAGTGGCATTTCATCAGCTTCGACCATCACCCGGATCAGATTTTCGGTACCTGACGCCCGCACCAGCACACGCCCTTGTCCATTCATGCTTGCCTCGATCTTGCTCATATCAGCTATCAGGCTTTCATCACTTAGAACAGTGCGGTCAATATCGCGGATATTTTCTAGTTTCTGCGGGCTTGGGGTAAAGTTGTTAAATAGTTCACTGGCGGTTTTATCACTGCGTTTGAGCAAGGCAAGCATCTGCAAAGCCGCCAGCAAGCCGTCACCCGACGTGGCAAAATCGCTAAGCAGGATATGGCCAGATGGCTCCCCCCCCAGATTAATACCCGTTTTACGCATCATTTCGAGAATGTAACGATCACCAACTTTTGAACGATGCAGATCAAGACCCCATTCAGCCAGCTTTAGCGCCAGCCCGCGGTTTGACATGACGGTGCCAACAACACCGCCCCCGACAAGGGTGCCCGCCTGTTGCATTGAACTGGCCAAAGTCGCAAGCAATTGATCGCCATCAAGTAGCTTGCCATTTTCATCTGCCATGATAAGCCGATCCGCATCACCATCAAGTGCGATGCCTGCATCTGCCCCATGTGTGACAACCGCCGCCGCCATCATCTGTGGTGATACCGCCCCGCACATATCATTGATGTTCATGCCATCCGGCGTAACTGCCAACGGTATGACATCAACACCCAGTTCAAACAGCGTATCAGGCGCGGTACGATAAGCCGCCCCATTCGCACAATCGACAACGATCTTCATGCCATCCAGCCGTAAATTACGCGGGAAAGCGGCTTTGGCAAATTCAACATAACGGCCAACTGAATCCAGCATCCGGCGCGCACGTCCAAGGTTTTCGGGTTCAGCCAGTGCAATCGATCCTGCCGCCAGTTGCGAAATCTCGGCTTCAATCACATCGTCTAGCTTAAAGCCATCCGGACCAAATAATTTGATACCATTATCAAAATGCGGGTTATGGCTAGCCGAAATCATCACCCCTAGTTCGGCACGTAGCGAGCTGGTCAGATAGGCAACTGCTGGTGTTGGCACTGGCCCCAGAAGCCGACAATCCATCCCGATCGACGTAAAACCAGCAACCAATGCCGATTCCAGCATATATCCCGATAGGCGCGTATCCTTGCCAATTACGACAGACGGGCGGCCAGCCTTGGAACCGATTTTGCCTGCGGCATTATTGGCAACAAACCAGCTTCCTGCGGCCAATGCTAAACGGACAATGGCCTCGGCGGTCATAGGCCCTGTATTGATCCGCGCGCGCACGCCATCTGTTCCGAATAAACCTGCCATGATTGTTCCTTTTCAACGCGGCGCATCCTTATAATAGAATAGAGGAGCGCAAACTCATTTCACAAGTGTCTTTCACCTAAATCAGGCAATAATCAAACGATAAGCATATGTTGGGTTATGCCGCTTCATATAGTGCCATCTGTACAGCTATTGCCTGAGCGGTATCAGGCACATCATGCACGCGGATCATTTGTGCGCCTTCATTGATACCTTGCAATGCCAGTGCAATACTGCCAGCAAGACGATCATCAGCCACTTCATTTCTGGATATTTTGGCAATGCTTGATTTGCGGCTGGCCCCTAGCAATAGCGGTACACCAAGACCATGAAGCAAGCCAAACCAGTTCATCAATTCCATATTATGTGTGACAGTCTTGCCAAAGCCAAACCCCGGATCAACGACGATTTTGTCACGCGGAATACCAGCATCTATGGCGGCCATGATGCGGTCTTCAAGAAATTCATATATTTCAACTGGGGCAAATCCATAATGCGGATCATTCTGCATCGATTCAGGCGTGCCTTGCATATGCATGATAATCACCGGCACGCCGCTATTCGACGCCGCCGCCAGCGCACCATCGCCGCGTAATCCGCCTACATCATTTATAATAGCTGCCCCTGCTTTGGTCGCCCGCGTCATAATTTCGGCATGACGCGTATCCACCGAAACCAGCCCCCCTGCTTTGGCAAGGCCGGTAATAGGCGGCAAAATCCGCGCAAGCTCTTGATTACGGGTGATCGGTTCAGCCCCCGGACGTGTCGATTCACCACCTATATCAATGATGCTGGCACCTGCTGTCTGCATCGCAACCGCTGCCGCGATCGCCTTGGCTGGGGCATTATGCTGACCACCATCAGAAAAACTGTCGGGCGTTACATTCAATATACCCATAATTTGCGGCTCATTCATCGACAAGCCTGCAAAATCAGCGCGTGGTGATGTCAGGCGCTCAATAGCGAAAACCGCTTTGTTGCGGTCATCTGCCTCGGACAGCATCGCATCAACATGCATGCGGCGCGCCGAATAGCTATTGTCTTGGCTACGTTGGACAACATCAACATGGCTAAAATGTCGCCAGCCGCCAGCCAGTGCCAACGCCCCGTCAAGAGGCGTATTTTGAGGAAGCGGACGAATCCATGTTGGACATGCAAAAGGCGGCAGTGTAAGTGCCGCCTTATAGCTTATGGGTGCGTGATCAGACACCGACTAAACCGGTTCGTTGCCTGGCTTTTTCGGGCGCCCTGATTTTGGCAAACCAGTGCGTGAACGTGTTTTCGCCCGCGGACTTTCAGGCACCTCATCGGCGGCTTCTTCACGAACCAATGTACCGCCTTCGACAATGATTCTAATTTCATTGCCATCAAGCGTTTCATACTCAAGAAGACCTTGCGCCAGACGCTCAAGTTCAGCACTGTTCTTTTTCAGAATTTTAGTTGCTTCACTATAGGCATCATCAACAATCCGACGCGTTTCCGCATCAATAATCGATGCTGTTGCATCCGACATATTCTTTTGCTGAGATACTGAGCGGCCAAGAAACACTTCCTGCTCATCCGCGCTGTAGGCAAGAAAGCCTAGCTTGTCGGACATGCCCCATTCGGTAACCATACGGCGCGCCATATCGGTTGCCATACGAATATCGGATGAAGCACCAGTCGTAATCTTATCTTCACCAAAGATCATGTCTTCGGCAATACGACCACCACAGGCCACCCGTAAATCAGCATAGATTTTGTCACGAGCCAGTGAAATACGATCACCTTCAGGTAGCCGCATAACCATGCCAAGCGCACGCCCACGCGGGATGATTGTCGCCTTGTGGATCGGGTCAGATGCCTCACAATGCAACGCCACAACAGCATGACCAGCTTCGTGATAGGCTGTCAGGCGTTTTTCCTCATCTGTCATCACCATTGAACGGCGTTCAGAACCAAGCATCACCTTATCCTTGGCTTCTTCAAACTCACTCATAGATACCGTGCGGCGACCCTTACGGGCAGCCAGCAAAGCTGCTTCATTCACCAAATTCGCAAGATCAGCACCCGAAAAACCAGGTGTTCCACGAGCAATAACGCGCGGCTCTACACCTTCGGAAAGTGGCGTTTTGCGCATATGTACTTTCAGGATTTTTTCACGACCCATCACATCCGGGTTTGGCACAACAACCTGACGGTCAAAGCGTCCCGGACGCAACAAAGCCGGATCAAGCACGTCCGGACGGTTGGTCGCTGCGATCAGGATAACACCTTCATTCGCTTCAAAGCCATCCATCTCGACTAGCATCTGGTTCAATGTCTGTTCGCGCTCGTCATTACCGCCGCCAAGGCCAGCACCACGATGACGTCCAACAGCATCAATCTCGTCGATGAAAATAATACATGGTGCGTTCTTTTTACCTTGTTCGAACATGTCACGGACACGGCTGGCACCAACACCAACAAACATTTCGACAAAATCAGAACCCGAAATAGTGAAGAAAGGCACATTCGCCTCACCAGCGATCGCTTTCGCCAGCAAAGTCTTACCTGTACCTGGAGGACCCACCAGCAAAACGCCTTTTGGAATTTTACCGCCAAGACGCTGAAACTTGCCAGGGTCTTTCAGAAACTCAACAACCTCTTCAAGTTCGGTTTTGGCTTCATCAATACCAGCAACATCTTCAAAAGTGATCCGCCCCTGATGTTCGGTCAGCAGTTTAGCGCGTGACTTGCCAAAGCCCATCGCACCGCGAGATCCGCCCTGCATCTGTCGCATAAAGAAAATCCAGACACCGATAAATAACAGCATCGGGAACCATGACAGCAGAATTGAAAACAGCCCGGGCATATTGCTTTCTTCGGGGCTGGCAATGATGCGCACATCATTTGCGTCAAGCACAGTCACAACATCCGTGCCTTCAGGCATGACACTGGACACGATGCGGCCTGATTTGGATTTACCCGTCAGGTTACGGCCATCAATGACAACTTCCACAATCTGCTGACCTTCGACCTCAGCGATAAAATCAGAATAGGCAACCTGATTAGTCTGCGGTGTCGCTGATGGCTGTTGAAACAGGTTGAAAAGCCCAAAAAGAGCTGCTCCAAAAATGAGCCAAATGATAATATTACGTGCCATATTGTTCACGGTTCACAGATCCTTCATCGTTTTGCGGCATCATCTGCCGTCACATCTTTCATCGGTTGCAGTGCTTGTCCCGGTGCCAATGGCAAGAACCGTGCGTTTACAAGCGCATCAAGCGCGACATGTTTTTTATTACATGTCTTTATTTGGGGATAAAACACCTCTCCGTCAAGGCTTTGAATGACAGGAATTGCTTGGCGCACAATATGCTGGATATCATTCCATTCCGGCGGTAGCGATGCCTGGGATGGCGTTTGTGCCAATTTTGTATGCCCAAATGCCAAAACGCTACCTGCAACCCGACTTGTGATGCGCCAACAGCCAGCAAAAACCACATCTTCACCAGTATTGATTCCCAGTTCCTGCACCACCCTGCCCAATTCCCGAACAACCACGTAATCAGACGCACCCGATGGGGTTACAATGCATCCTGACAAGGTGCTAGTTAACCCACCGTGCATCCGGTCCCGAAGCCTGCACAAGGCGTCATAACCTGGCGCATAGGCTTGCCCGCCCACCTGATGAAGCAAACGCCCCATTGCGCGGTGCCACGCAATGTCCGGCAAAACCGCCAAACATGTCGCATTATCGCGCTTGGTGCCTGTCCGGTAGTCTGGCAAACGCGCATATCCAGCCGCATCAAGATGGACGTCATTGTTAAGAATATCTAACAACGTCTGATCTAGCGTGGCCAGAATTTGTCTTGCCGCGCCACCAAGCTGGCATAGCATGGTGCTATATGTTGGTTCATATGTCATGAATTGGCGCAACCGAATGCGTTCAAAACGTCGATCCACATTGCTAGGATCACTTTCAAAAGCACAGTTAAATTGCTGGCATATATCCAGCGCTCGTTCAGCTGGCCAGTCAAGCATAGGGCGCCCGATTGGCACACCTGCCCGCCAGCTTGTCCGTTTCATGCCAGCAAGTCCCGCCAAACCAGATTCTTTGCCTAACCGCATGGCAATTGTTTCGGCCTGATCACCCGCGTGGTGGCCAAGGAGCAATACCGCATTATCGCGGCGCGCATGTGCGAGCATTATGTCAAAACGCTGACGACGCGCCCAAGCCTGAATACCTGTTTTTGGCGCTTTATCACTGACTTTTTCGATCGTCACAGCAATTCCATGCGCCTGCATGCGTATGGCAACACGCGCCGCTTCTACGCTGGCATCTGGCCGGATACCATGATCAACAATTATTGCACGGTGCGCTTTATTAGATGCCGCCGCATAACGTGCCATCAACAAGCATAAAGCGGTGCTGTCGGCACCTCCCGACAAAGCAGAAATAAAAGAAAAATGCTGATCTAAACCAGTAGCCGACATTGCGGCGGCAAATTCTGCATCAAGACGTGTCAGCACGTCAGCCCTGATCCGTTTACCCCTGATTCACGCACCCCTGATTCACAAACCAATGTCATCTAACCACCGCACTTTGCCGTCGCACTCAGCGTTGCAAGCTGTTTGAGAAAGGCTTCGGGCGGCGCATCCAGCAATTGTGGCAAGGATTCATAAATAGCACAGGCCTGTTCTGGTGCCGCAAAATGTGAAACTGACTCAGCAATCCACATTGTGGTATCAACTAGACGCGCATCACCCGGAAAATCCCCATTAAACTCAGAAAAGGTCATAGCGGCCTTTTCATATTTTTTACGCATGAATTGAACGCGACCAAGCCAGTAAACAGCATCGGCCTCACGTTCATGTCCTTTATTGAATTGTTTGAATTCGGCAAAGGCAGCTTCGGCTGTTTCCAGATCATTTTGCAAAGCCCGACCCAACGCAAAGCGATATTGCTCTTCCGGGTCTGCATCAGGCAGAACCACTGGTTTTGCAGGTAAAACAACCTCTTCAGGCTGTTCTTCACCTTTGACTATGTTGGCATTGGCCATGTCTTTGGATGATGTATCTGTCGCCAGACTATCAGTTTGCGATGTCACTGCTGGGTCACGCCCCACGCCTGTAGCACCTGCCCCAACAGCACTCGTCGTGGTTACGTTGTCCATACTATCATTCTGGTCAGAATTACCGGACTGGTCTGACTCTGCCATCAGCACAGCGGCAGAATCATTAACTGATGACACGGTCATATTATCCACAGACTCATTTTCTTGCATTTTGTCAGCAAGTGCTTGCTCATCAACCGTCCATGTTGTTCCATCTGATCCTTGGCTTCGATTCATCAAAACATCGGCGCGCGGCTTGGCCGGATTCGTGTCCTGTCCAATGATAGCATTGGCCAGATTATCGCTACCAAGCGACAGCAATGTTTGCATACGCTTTTCCAAGCGCAAAAGGCGAAACTCGGTGTCAGACGTTATTTCAAGAGTGCGCTCCATCCGGCGGTTTGTCATCGCAATCATGTCGGTAAGACGTTCCATCTTGTCATTGAGCATTTGCATATCGGCACTTTTTGACGTGTCGTCCTGCGCTGCGCTGCTATCAAGTTGCTGGATCTTCATACCGATTTCGCGTAGATCGCTTTCCAGCACGCCACGGATTTCTTTTAATCCCGCTTCCAGTATATCCATTCGTTGCTGATGTCGCGTTAGCAATGCGCTGGTCGTGGCATTGTTACCTGCTGAGGACGTTTCGGTCTCACTGCTTGCCGATTGTGCAAAAGATGCGTGAACCGACATGCCCATAAGCAATAGCCACAGGCTCAAAATTCGAATGAAATGTGAATGTAAGAACATTTTAGGCGCCTCAAATAATAGCGGAACGTTACGCTAGCGTAACTTTTAGGCAAAAATTAGGCATAAAAAAGGGGCTATACAGCCCCTTTCTCATAATTTCATCTTTGAAAGCTCTCGGCTTAGTTAAGCACGGTCGCTGCACGACGGTTTTTAGCCCATGAGGTTTCGTTTGAACCTGACATTAATGGACGCTCTTTACCGTAAGAAACGGTACGGATACGGGCGGCATCAATGCCTTTGGCAAGAAGAAAATCGCGCGCTGCAGATGCACGGCGATCACCAAGTGCAAGGTTGTATTCACGCGTTCCACGCTCATCGGCATGACCTTCGATCACAACCACCGCTTCAGGGTTAAGCTGCAAGAACGCTGACTGACGAGACAAAGTAACCTGTGCGTCATAGCTAAGCGCTGCGCTGTCAAAGTCGAAGTAAACTGTGTTACCAACTCTTGCTAGCTTTTCAGCTGGTGTCATTGCATCGTCAGCACTTGACGAACTTGCAGAAGCGCTCGAGCCAGAAGATGAAGCCGACGCTGTTGAAGCGCCTGAAGCAGAAGATGACGCGCTATCACTGGCGCTGTCACTTGATGTTGTTGAAGCTGTTTCACAAGCCGCTAGAAAAAAAGCCGCAGAAAAAATTGCTATCAGGCGTTGTACCATTTTTATGCCCTCGATTTGTTTACCGGTGTCCCGGGTTTGTTGTTCAGAATTGTAAGAATAGTCGTTTCACATGGCCTTTTGTTATAGGAGGCTAGTGACCGACTCCGTAAAACTGTTTCCGATATACTATATAATACAAAAAAAACAAGCCATACAATAGCAATCCAATGTATGCCAATGACACGTTAGTCATGCATTTAGTAGCTAGTTTTACTAAATATTATTCAACTTCATACCACTATTAAAATTTAATCTATAAAATTACATAGTCTAATATCCTAACAAACATTAATTTTGCGCTAAAAGCAACGTAATTTCGCCAATTTGCTTACTTAATTAGGGCAAACAAGCCTATTTCATGTTTATTTAGGCAATAATACCTTGGATTCCGCACTTCATCGTACCGCACCATTTAGCGCAGTAACGGCGACCATGCTGGATCTGATGCGTCCGACGGCGTGATTATTCTCCGCTCATTAAAGCCTGTTATATCAACCCTATACAGGGCTGTATTACCGCCTGACCCATCATCTTTGAACGGCTGCTGCTTAAAATACATCAAAACACGGCCATTTGGCGCCCATGTCGGGGCTTCCACCAAGAATCCCTGTGCTAAAAGGCGTTCACCAGTGCCATCGACATTCATTACACCAATATAAAAAACGCCACCTGACATTTTGGTAAACGCTATAATATCACCGCGCGGCGACCAGACTGGGGTAGCATAGCGGCCATCACCAAAGCTAATCCGCTTTACCTTACTACCGTCCGAATTCATGATATAAAGTTGCTGACTGCCCCCACGATCCGAATTGAAAATAATTCGTTTTCCATCTGGTGAATATGAGGGTGACGTGTCAATCGATGCTGATTTGGTTAGTTGGGTGATTGATTGAGTCCGCATATCCATTTCATAGATGTCAGTCAGGCCATCTTTGGCCAAACTCATGATAAGTTTATCGCCATCGGGGCCAAAACGCGGTGCAAATGTCATACCCGGAAAGGAACCAAGCCGTTCGGTACGCGCGGTAAATACATCCAGCAGATAAACATTGGGCTCTTCGTTGAAATAGTTGAGATAGGCGACTTCATTCGCGGTTGGCGAAAACCGTGGGGTAAGCACCAAATCCAGACCATTGGTTAAATAGCGGTGGTTATGGCCATCCTGATCCATGATAGCCAGACGCTTGACCCTTTGCGCCTGTGATCCACTCTCGGCAACATAGACAATCTGTGTGTCAAAATAACCAGTGTCACCCGTGAATTCTTCATATACGTAATCGGCAATTTTGTGAGACAACTGGCGCAATCCTGCTGGATCTGAATTACCACTTCCTTGGGTAATATCCTTTTGAGTCACGACATCCCACAATACGAATTCGACCTGAAGCATACCATTTTCATCGAATTCGTATTG
>NZ_CAXBVX010000054.1:0-14136 GCF_963979125.1 uncultured Candidatus Puniceispirillum sp. | reverse complement strand
TCCTGATTATCCCCTATCTGAACGAACGACCTGATTTGTCAGGTTTTGACAATGCCACCTTATTTGCTGATGCGTTGAATCATACGCCCATATCTGACTTTACCCGAACTGCCTTTAACGACCCGCTATATATTCTGTATTCGAGTGGCACCACCGGTGCGCCAAAATGTATTGTGCATGGAATCGGCGGCACAATGTTGCAACATATCAAGGAACATCGCCTGCATGGCAATATCAAAGCGGGCGATAATGTTTTCTATTTTACCACTTGTGGCTGGATGATGTGGAACTGGCTTGTTTCGGCATTGATGATGAAAGCAACTATCGTACTTTATGAGGGCAATCCATTTTATCCAGGCCCTGAACGCCTTTGGCAAATTGCCGAAACCGAGAAACTGACCTTGTTTGGCACCTCGGCCAAATATATCGACGCTGTCTGCAATGCCGACTATCACCCGTCTCAATCAGTTGATCTAAGTGCGCTACGAAGTCTTTTATCAACGGGATCACCATTGTCGTCTGATGGTTTCGATTTTGTTTATCAATCGATAAAAGATGATGTGCAATTATGCTCGATTTCAGGGGGCACGGATATTGTGTCGTGCTTTGTGCTTGGTTCACCATCCCAGCCTGTATATGCAGGTGAAATCCAAACTCGTGGTCTTGGGATGGCCGTTGACGTTCTTGATGATGACGGGCAAAGCGTGCGCAACAAGCAAGGTGAATTATGTTGCAGTGCGCCCTTCCCCTCAATGCCTGTCATGTTCTGGAATGATGCCGATGGCCATAAATATAAAGCTGCCTATTTTGAACATTTCCCGGGCGTATGGCGACATGGCGACTGGGCAACATTAAACCAGCGTGGCGGCATTATCATTCATGGTCGTTCAGATGCAACGCTCAATCCGGGCGGCGTTCGCATTGGCACGGCTGAAATCTATCGTCAGGTTGAAGCGTTTCCTGAAATCATTGAAGCTCTGGTTATTGGTCAGAATTGGGATAATGATGTTCGTGTGATCCTGTTTGTTCGCATGGCGGATGGTTGCGAACTGACTGATGATCTCAAAGCCGCTTTAAAGAAAGCCATTCGGTCAGGTGCAACACCGCGTCATGTGCCTGCTGTTATTGTTGCTGTCCCAGATATTCCGCGCACAAGATCGGGTAAAATAACTGAACTTGCCGTTCGTGATATAATTCATGGCCGCGCGGTAAAAAACACGTCTGCGCTCGCCAATGCCGAAGCATTGGACTATTTCAAAAATATCGACGAATTGCAGAATTAGTTGCTGTGTTCGCCTCATTAAATCAATCAAGGATATGCTGTCTGTCAGGGATGTTTAACCAGCAAACCCTTGTTTGATTAGCCCCTGAACAGCACTACTGTTGGCAAAACGGCGACGATTCTTTTTGAAAAATGGCAACGCAAAAGCAAGCTGGTTCGTTTCCGATTGTTTTAGCAGATCATCATCATCCAGATTTTCAATTTTAGCCGCGCCACATGGATAGGCGATATAGGTATGTTCGGCACTAACCCGGCTGGCAACAGCTTGAAATTTTGCTTTGGAACCAACTGGCCATTTTTCACGCAAGACAGTCAAGACAACAAAATTAGCACCCGCGTCGAATTGTTTGGCAATGTCATGATTTTCAACATGGTCTTTGGCAATTAACGTCATCGCCGCCAGATGCGCTGGATCAGCAGCCAGCTTTTCACCACGGTCCTGATCCATCCAATGCCCCAGAATGTTAATCCGATCATCAGACGCCAATCCCATCAATAGCGGCAATCCCGCGTCAGTGCTGGCATCCATATCGACATCGACAATATCGGATTCGCCCATAATACGAATAAGACGTGTTGGCATTATAAAGCCTCCTGTTAGGACTTGCGGCGTATCATCATGCGCTCGTTATAGAATATCGGGATGCATTTGCAACAGCTTTGCAATATCATTTTGTCGGAACTATTCCGGTAGCAAGGGTGTTGCACGATTGCGGACAAATTCGCGCCATGCAATCACAAGACAGCTTGATATGATAATTATAACACCTAGAATCTGTGTGATATTCATGACCTCGGCGAACATTAAATAGCCAGCTATTCCCGAAAGAGGAATCTGTAGATAGCGCATGGACGACACAACCACCGCGTCCGAATATCGATAGGCGCTCGTAAAGCATATTTGTAACGCCGAACCAATCACGCCAAGTAAAATCAGATCAAGCAGTAATTGTCCACCCACCGGATCAAGCAGGTCCGGTATCATAATAACAGCAAGCCCCGCGACAATTGTGCCCGACCCATTGTACCATAGCGCCACACTGGCTGGTGCGTCACCACGACCAAGGCGTCGCAAGACGATTGATAAGGCTGCGCCCGACATTGCCGCGCAAACGCCAAATAACGCATAAAATGATATATCACCCGCAAATGGATCAGTAACGATAAAGACACCAAACAAACCCACAATTACAGCTGACCAGCGATATAAACCTATTTTTTCGCCCAACAACAAAGGTGAAAAAATGGTCACAAAGATCACCGCACTCTGGAACAAGGCTGTTGCCTGACCAAAGGGCATATTGCGCACAGATAAAAACCAGAAAATAATACCTGAACCGCCAAATATGATCCGCAAAGCCAAGGTTTTGGTCTGGTTAATCTGAAGAAAATACCTACCACGCACAAAAACCGCATAGGCTAGCAACAATGGAATTGAAAACAGAAACCGATAGAATAATGTTGTTGCGATACCAGCGTCTGAGGCGGTTTTTTTAATAAGGACGCCTGTTGCCAGACCAAGTAATACCGCCAAGAAGCTGAGAGACAAACCCAGAAAAGGGCGCGATACAGGTAGTGAAACTGATGGTGTCACAGGGCATCCTAGCTTTGCCAATCTAGTGTTTAGCTAAATCGATCACATGGCTTCACGGGAGGTGAAATTAGCCGTTAAGATAATATATCAGTGATATATCATTCACAGGCAACACACCAATAAATACATCAAACGCTAGAACAACGCAGGTCGCAACAAGGTCAACATTTGCGCCCCAGCTATCATGGCGACCATAAGCAAAACACCACAGATTGTTCGATTACGGGAAATCGATCCATCTGATCCTTCAATTGTTCCTGCTTCATCGGTTGCCTGACCTTTGACCATCGCCATAGTCAAATCACGTTTTTTAACAAATTTATAAACTAGAATGGCGCCAATATGTAAAAGGATAATAAGGAACAACAGCCTCTCACCAAAATGATGAACTGAATTCGCCGTCTTGTTAAAAGCAGGTAGCAGATGTGCCAGAGGGCCATCAAACAAGATACCGTCAGTTGATATGGAGCCACTGAAAGCCATAAACCACGTGATCATAAGAAGCGCCATAACCGCATAGCCAGCAAGCGGGCTATGTCCCGCACCACGTACTTTGTGCCGACCAGCAATTTCCCCACGCACCCATGCGATAACGGTTAGCGGACCCCGTAAAAAATTTGCAAACCGTGCATGGTGCCCTCCTAAAAACCCCCAGATAATACGCCATCCAACCAGTGCCATAACAGCTAGTCCAAATCGCTCATGAACTACAAGAACTCCAATCTTAGCGGACATGATTGCGCCAATCACAGATATGGCCAATCCCCAGTGAAACAGTCTTAGCGGTAAATCCCAAACACGCATTGATCGTCTCCTCTATTTTTAGATAAAATTCTTTGCTTACTTTTACCTTAATCAAAATATAATCTAAACGATATGACGAATGATCTGCTGATTGACATGAAAACAATTTTGCTGGGCTCTGGCGGTGCTTTAGATGCGTTGTGTGCTATCGATCCCGATATTGCCTCTGTGATTAGCCAATATGGCGCTCCGCCCGACAGATCATTGCCAGCTAATTTTGACACATTGGCACGTGCTATTGTCGGGCAGCAGATTTCGCGGGCGGCTGCCACATCAATCTGGAACAAGATGGAAGTCAATGGTGTTACTGAGGCAACTGTGATTGCAACAAAATCACCTGATGATCTGGCCGCTGTCGGGCTATCACGTCGCAAAGCCGAATATATTATCGGTATTGCCGATGAAATAGTATCAAAGCGCATTGATTTGCACGCTCTGGCAGATATGGATGGGCAGGCAGTACAGAACCGGCTTGTGCAAATACGAGGTATAGGCGCATGGACAGCAGATAATTTCCGGCTTTTTGCGCTTGGCGATATGGATGCTTGGCCTGTGAATGATATTGCACTTCAGGAAGGCATGAAACGTCTAAAGCAACTGCCACACCGACCCAAGGCATCCGAAATGGAAACACTTGGCGCAGCCTGGCAACCCTATCGCGGTGCTGGTGCGCTCGTGCTTTGGCATCTTTATGGTATTCTGGTGCGCAAAGCCGCAATCACCGATATTTAATCGAACAAATCTGCCTGATCTGGCTTTATGGGTGCAAAAGCATCTGGTGAAAGCGGTGTTACAAGCCCCGGATTGTCATTGGCCACATTGCCAACATCTGCGGTAACCCGATACCAGTTAAACCAGCTAGATGAGGCAATTTTACAATGCGTTAGTGCTGATTGATGGTCACTGCCAAGCCATGTATGCCAGGCATCCGGCTCAAGAACTAGCGGTTGCCGATGATGTATTTCGCGTAATTTTTCATCCGCCGCGCTGGTCATGATCACAAAATGCAGATCGTCATTGCGCCGAAATGTCAAACCGGCAAAGCCCATTACATCACCATCACAAAGCTGCACATGCCAAGGTGTCTTTGGTGCCGACCATTCAAACCAGCCACTTGACGGCACGATACAGCGCGACAGGCGGAACGCGTCGCGAAAGGTCGGTTTCTGGGTAACGGTTTCCATACGGGCATTAATCAAAAAACTGGCTTTGCTGGTGCGTGGCGGCAACCCCCATTTTGCACTGACAGCTTCGTTCTGCAGACCATCACGGGTGATGATTGTGACTGACTGGCTTGGCGCAACATTCCATTGAGGACGCAAATTTTCCAGCACTGAAACACCGAAAAGCCGCATAAGTTCCTCGGGCGTTGCGGTACTGGTGAAACGTCCACACATACGGATACCTTTGTTAATGTTTATGTCGTCGCCATTTCAATAAATGGTATTTCCAGATCAAAGTCCATAACCAAAGATACAGCTAAATGCCCACGTCCAGATACTGTTAACCTATGGCTAGGCGCACGCCATGCAATGCTGTATTAAAAGCGCATGACTGAGTGTCTTTTAATTTCTGATCATAGCCTTGCACGCGCCGTGGATGTATTGCGTGATGGCAGGCTTGTGGCGTTTCCGACCGAGACAGTTTACGGGCTTGGTGGCGATGCCTGTAATGCACATGCCGTTGCCAGTATTTTTGCCACCAAGGGGCGGCCATCATTTAACCCGCTTATCAGTCATGTATCGACAAGTGACGCGGCTTTCAAATTGGGTAAAAAAACAGCGCTTGCCGAATGTCTGGCGTCCCATTTCTGGCCAGGCGCCATGACGCTGATCCTTGATCGTAGTGCCGATTGTATGGTCAGCATGCTAACGACCGCCGGATTATCCAAAATTGCAGTGCGGGTGCCTTCACATCCAGCAGCATCGCAGCTTTTAACTGCCTTTGATGGCCCCCTTGCCGCGCCAAGTGCCAATCCATCTGGTCGTATTAGCCCCAGCATGGCTGGCCATGTGCTTGATGGGTTGGGCGGCCATATTGACTTGGTTCTTGATGGCGGCGCCTGTCAAAGCGGCCTTGAATCAACTATTGTTGATTGCAGTTCGGACATCCCTGTTATTTTACGCCCTGGGGGCATCACACGCGATGCGATTAATGATGCGCTGGAAAAAGCGGGCCACAGGTTACTTGGGCAAAACACAGCTTCAAAAGATGAAAACAAACCCATCAGCCCCGGACAGCTTGCCAGCCATTATGCACCACAGCTTGGCGTGCGTATGAATGCCGAAACAGCAGAACATAATGAAATAGCGATCGGTTTCGGCACCCAGATCAGCAACGCCTCATTAAACCTAAGTAAATCGGGAAATATAACCGAAGCCGCCGCCAACCTGTTTGCTTTGTTGCATAAAGCCGATAAGCTAGGTGGTGAACAGAATGCTGAACGCATTGCCATAGCGGCCATTCCCAATGAGGGGCTTGGTGAAGCCATCAATGACCGACTTCGCCGCGCCGCCGCGCCGCGTTAATAAATAGAGGATTTAATGCCTAGCAACGTTATTGATAGCTTAATCAAAATTGTTGGCGCCAAAGCCGTGTTAAACGCTGATGCCGATATGGCACCCTTTATGTCTGATTGGCATGACCGGTATCACGGGGCAGCGCATGCTGTTGTTTTGCCAGCAAGCACAGATGAAGTGTCACAGATCATGGCCTTTGCCGATGCCGAAAATATCGTTGTCGTACCTCAAGGGGGGAACACCGGTTTTATGGGCGGCGCGACGCCAGACGAAACGGGCAACACAATTTTGCTATCTTTGCGGCGCATGAATGCTATTCGCGAAATTAACCCGCAGAATATGTCAATGACTGTTGAGGCTGGATGTATTCTGCAAAACCTGCATGACATTACCGAAGAAAAGGGACTCTATTTCCCCTTAAATCTCGCCGCCAAAGGTAGCTGTACCATAGGCGGTAATCTGGGCACGAATGCCGGCGGGCTGAATGTTGTCCGCTATGGTTCCGCCCGCCAGCTAGCACTGGGCCTAGAGGTTGTATTGATGGGCGGCAAAGTCATCGATTTGCTAAGTGGCCTGCGTAAAGATAATACTGGATATGATCTTAAAAACCTGTTTATCGGATCTGAAGGCACATTAGGCATCATTACCGCCGCAACCTTGCGTCTTTTTCCCCTGCCTGTTGCGCGAAGTACCGCCTTTGCCGAAGTACGTGATGTTGAGGCAGCCGTAACCTTGCTTCACCGCCTGCAAGCCGCATCAGGCGGCACGGTCGAAGCTTTTGAGCTTATTCCAGCTGATATATTGCATGTTTTATTCGACAAATTTCCAAATATTCCACAACCGTTGAAAACGCGGGGTGACATGAATGTGCTTATGGAAATTGCCAGCACCAATCCAGCAAGCATTGTTGTCGATCAAAATGGCACATTGCCGTTAAACCAAATCATGGAAGACGTGCTTGCCAGTGCCTTTGAAGATGGGCTGGTCATTGACGCCACAATCGCCGCAAGTGACGCCCAACGACAATCCCTGTGGGATGTTCGTGAAAGCGCACCAGAATCGCATAAATTATCAGGTAATGTTGCCCGCTCGGATGTGTCACTGTCACAATCCGTTCTAGCCCCGTTTTATGCCGAGATGGTTCAAGGTATCAAAGAGATTGACCCAACAATCTGGATTTGCGGTTATGGGCATATCGGTGATGGTAATTTGCATTTCAATCTGGTTGAAGGGCCAAATAGCAACTCTGACTTTGACGAAAAAGTGCCGCAGCTTTATGAATTACTTTATCGAAATGTTGCCAAATATAACGGGTCGATTAGTGCAGAACATGGCATAGGTCAGACCAAACGTGATCAACTTGCGACTGTCAAAAGTCCGGAAATCATGGATACGATGCGCGCAATAAAAACAGCATTAGATCCAAAAAATTTAATGAATCCGGGTAAGGTGTTATGATGTGATTATATTATCCTGTCATAATTGAGGATGAAAACATGCCCACAATGCCTGAATATCATGAAGTCATAGCTTTCTGGTTTAGCGAAATCACCCCAGAGCACTGGTTTAAAAAAGATGATGATTTTGACGCGCTGATAAAAGCAAAATTCGAAAAAACAATCACACATGCCTTAGCTGGTCGTCTTGATAGCTGGGCTGATAATGATGCTGGATGTTTAGCGCTTATCATTGTTTTAGACCAATTTACCCGTAATGTTTATCGCGATACACCACGTGCTTTTGCCGGAGATGAGATGGCACTTGCGCTAAGCTTGCGATGTGAAGAACGCGGCTATAAAGATCACCCCGATGCGCATTGGCGACATTTTATGCTAATGCCCATGATGCATAGTGAGGATATTGAAATTCAGGATGCGTCGCTTCCCTTGTTCAAGAAACTGACCACAGAACGCACCTATGAATTTGCCGTAAAACATCGTGATATTATTGCCCAATTTGGCCGGTTTCCGCATCGAAATGTAATTCTAGGGCGACCATCAACTGATGACGAAATCGACTTTTTGAAACAGCCTGGCTCGTCTTTTTAAATATTTATAACGCTTTCATCGACGTGAGACGTTCAATCACCATATCTGGTGTAATATCGCTGATAGGCACTTTTTGTATCCACGAACACTGTGCCCCAACTGGCGCTGACATATCTGGATCAGTATCCGCACCAAGCACCATGACCGTCGGTGTTCCGGTTTTGGCTGCCAGAAAAACAGGCCCCGTATCATTGCCAATGACCAAACTGGCCTGATTACACAGAGCCGCTAACATGGGAATATTGGTTTTTCCTGATAAATCTATGGTATCTGGCGCGTTTTCACGAACCGAATCCACCGCTTCACGGTCAGCATTTGTGCCCGCAAGAACAACCGTCAGCCCCTGTCTTGTTAATATGTTTGCCAGACTGGCAAAATGATGTGAGGGCCAGCGTTTACTTGGTTTGGCCGGTGAACAGCCAGCGATCAAAACAGCGAACCGTTTCGGCAATTCAAATTGTGTAATATCGGCTTTTAGCCAGGTCATGTCAGCCTCAACAATAATACCACCAGCCATTTTGGCGGCTGTGCACATACGTTGCTGATTATTGACGCCTGTAAAGTCTGGCATAGGATGCGAACAACCTGTAGCTGTGCCGTACCAGTTGGTCAAAGATGGTGTGAAAAACCGATGATAATTTGCTGTGCGCTTACTACATTGCAAATCAATGATCGAATCCCACTGACGCCGTAATTGAGACGCAGTTTTATACGTTGCGACAAGATTGAAAAATGAGGCGCGCTGATCAATGATGATTTCATCAAACCATGGCATTTTGACAGCCAAAGGCGCAAAAGCTGACGTTGTCAGTAAAGCAATATGCGCATCTGGGAAGCCTGCTCGCACGCTAGCATAAGCATCAAGCCCCTGTATCAAATCGCCAAGAGCACCATGCTTGATGATAAGAATTGCCTTTTGCGTCGTTGTTGATTGCATTCCAAAGCCGTTTAATCGCTAAAATTCATTTACTTTATGTGTCATAGCATATTGTTTAGTTGCTGGTATGTAATAGAATGTTCATAAGCATATTTAATCTATGCCATGTTAATCACACACCCTTTTAATCATCTTCAAGAGACGCAATTGTCCCTTTCATCTCTATCAAAACAACCTCGCATTGATATGCTGTTGCCGTCAAAGGAACGATTTACGCCCAATAATGCAGGCGCGATTGCTGGTGTTGTTCATGATCTTGCCCTGGCCAGCGCAACACCTGACGTATTTCATGTTTTTGGAACCGACGTCGAAAATGCATTTTCGGATGTCCATTTCACAGGACTTACACCGCGCCAAAGTTTGCTTCGTGGGCAGAATATATGTTTTGCAAATGCTTATCTTGACCATATTGCCAACACGACATTGCCAGATATTGTTGAAGTGCATAGCCGTTGCCATGTGGCACGGCATCTTGCACGAAAAAATACGCACTTAAATGTGATCCTTTACTTGCATAATGATCCCCGCACCATGAAAGGGGCAAAAACACAGGCTGAACGTCGATTTTTGCTTGATCATATGGCCGCGGTGATTTGCATTTCCGACTATATCCGCGACTGTTTTCTGGATGGTATAGGCAACAACCATCCAATGGCTCATATTGTTGGCGTTGCCAGAAATGGCGCATATCGCTGGATACATGAAAAACCAAAAAAAGAACCATTCATATTGCTAGCGGGACGCATGGTACCCGAAAAAGGCATTCTTGAATGCGCAGAGGCTGTCGCGCAAGTCCTACCTGATTTTCCCGAATGGCAACTCAAAATTGCTGGGGCGCGCCGCTTTGAACAAAACAAACGCGGAAGTTACGAGGATAAAATTGCCACAGCCATAGCACCGCTTGGAACGCGTGCTGAAATGTTGGGTTTTATCCCCATTCAGGAAATGCGTGCCCTGCAAGTGCGGGCAGCCATTGCAGCTTGCCCATCATTATGGAACGAACCAATATCAAAAGTTGTTCTTGAGTCATTGGCAGCTGGTTGTGCGCTTTTAACAACAAGGCGTGGCGGGATTCCTGAAGTGGCTGAGGGTCGTGCTTTGCTTGTTGATAAACCAAGCGTCAGCACATTCAGCGTAGCTTTGCGAGCGTTAATGGGGGATGACGCCCTTCGTCAGACGTTTCAGGATAAAGCGTGGCGTGATTTTCCTTTTACCGCCAAACAAATGGCCAAAGACGCAGATTCGCTTCGCCTACATGCGCTTTTACGTGAAAGTTAACCCGCGTCAGTATGTCTAGACAGCTACTTTACATAGACATCATTAGCAAAACTCGGTAGCCATATATTGTTACGTATCTCTAAGGATAAGGAATGCGCGTGTTTATAAAGATTTTTAGCTTTCTTTTTATCGTAATCTCGATGATGTCAGTCTCGGCTAATGCGGATGATGCACCGATCGCCTTTGAGGCTGATAAGGTTCAAGTTAATCAGGAAGATGGCAGCATGTATGCCACTGGTAACGTAGTTTTGAAGCAGGCTGGTAAAGTTTTGCGCGCTGACGAAGTGACTTATAACAAACCAAATGATCGTGCTGTTGCGCGCGGTAACGTGATTTTGACATTACCGGATGGCACACGCCATAAAGCGACCATTATGGAAGTGGATACAGAATTCACCCATATCGTTGCTGAAACACTTAGCACAAAATTTGCAGACGGCACTTCAATGAAGTCCAAAAACGGGGAACAAACGGTCGGTGACAAAGCTGTCTTTAAAAGCGCCCGTTTCACACCATGCAAATGTGATTTTGAAAATGGTGAAACACCAATATGGGATTTACGAACGACATCCACTGTAAGGTCGGAAAAAACACAAACAATCAGCCATAATAATGTTCGGATGCATGTGCTGAATATTCCAGTTGGCTATTTCCCATATCTTGCGCATCCAGATTGGACAGTGCGGCGTCGGTCAGGGTTTTTAACACCAAGCTTTTTCATCAGTTCCGATCTAGGCTTCACCCCTTCAATTCCATATTATCAAGTTATTGACGACACACGTGACATAGAGTTCACGCCTTATAAATATCAGTATCGAGGCACCGCGATCAAAACACGCTATCGTCAAAAATGGGATAATTCCGATTTAAACGCTTCGATCTATACAGGGTCAGTCGAAACATATAAGAAAAATCGCGAATCTGTTGGCGCTATTGATGCAATATTTACATCCACATTAGGAAATGACTGGAACCTGAAAGCACGTCTGAACAGAGCTAGCCAAGATACATTCATGCGACGTTATAATTTTGATGATGCAACGTCGCTGAAGTCAGAGATTGTAGCCGAAAGGTTAAAGTCAGATCGTTATTATCTTGTTGAAGCAAACGATATTCAGACTCTTAAAACGAAAACAGCACTCGCCAATGAACCATCATTGCTTCCCAATGTATATTTTGAAGAAGTGCAAGCTGGTTTTCGCGAGGGTCAGACGATGCGCACTGAAATTCAGGCGTTTCAACTAGACAATGATCAGGGATACGATATGTCACGGTGGAGTGGCACCGCACAAATCACTGAGGACTTTCCGCTGACATATGGTATCGCCAGCTATGATGCCAACATAATCGGAAGCTATTATAACCTGCACAGCAAGCCAACAACTGCGACAACCACGATTGGTAACATAACTACCGTAAACCCTTCTGTTGCCGTGGGTTATCGTCTGCCTTTGGCTACGTCAATTTTAAATCGCTTTGTTGTTATCGAACCGCAAGCAAAATTGGTACATGTGGCTGGCGAAGATAATACCAAAAAGATACCAAACCGCGATGCAGGTGATTACCGGATTGACGAAGCCAATCTATTTCTTCTTAACCGCTATCAGGGCAAAGACTATATTTTGCCAGGAAGCCGCATGGATTTTGGTCTATCGGCAATCACGCAAGATGCCGTGCTTGGTGAGATGTCCGGTTTTGCTGGTCTAAGCCGCCGATTATCCTCAAAGCGAGCAAGCGGGCTAAGCACGAATTCGGACGATATATATTCCGATTATGTCGCCAGCGCATCTATTGATCCGCCTGGTGCGTATAAACTGACATGGTCAGGGCGCCTGTCTTCGCATGATTTCACGCTTAATGAGTCGAAAACAACAGTTGCGGGTAATTTTGGTGCTACCAATTGGTCACTTGACCATAACCAATTGACCAAAGCGTATTTTGCAAGTTCCACCGATGATCGCGAAGAATTAAAGGCAGGCGCAAGCCGGAGTTTTGATAATGGTTGGAATATATCTGCAAGCCAGATATGGGATTTGTCATATGGCAAAACCAAACAGGAAAAGACCAGCGCATCACTTGGATATGGTGCTGGCACCTTTTCAGTCAGTAAAACAAGAGGTGGCGAGAAAAACGCAACGTTGATTTGGAACGGCGGGGTGCAAGATTGCATCACAGTTACAGTCAATTATAAGCATGACCCTACCAAGGATCGTGACATCAAAACCGTTGACGAACTCAATTTTACGATCAGCTTCAAACATCTAGGTGCATTATCCCAGTCGCAAATTGCAAACGCCACAAGTAGTGAGTAATTGTAAAAGCACGGTAATGGGCAAAGACGTCAATCGTCAGGGATAAGCCGCTTGCCAAAGAAAAAAACATCATCCGGTTTGTAGCCAAGCGCATCATAAAACTGAACAACCGGCTCATTATCACGCCGCACACAAAAGCTGACTTTGGGACAGCCAATCGATATCAGAAATGCCTCAGCTTCTTTCATCAGTTGGCGGCCGAACCCCTGCCCTTTAAAGGCCGGATCAATAGCCAGATAATTGATTGTGCCTCGATGGCCATCATAGCCAATCATGATTGATGCCACTACCTTATCATCAACACGCCCAACCCAGAATGCACCATTCCGGTCAGTCATTTTACGATCTATGTCCTTTTGCGGATCATTCCATGGACGGATAAGATCACAAACCTGCCATAGCCTGATAATGGCTACGGTATCTTTACTTTCGAATTCACTTATGTCCACGTTAGCGCCCTGTAGTTTCAGCTGACATTTCATAAGTCAGCCAGTTGCTTCGCGTTGATAATTTATCATATAGGCCACGTGCACGATAGTTATCATCACGCGTTATCCACCGCACGACAGCCCATGCGCGCTGTCCGGCGATATCATCAACTGCCCGCAATAACGCATTGGCCACTGTGCCACCACGCTGAGATGGATCAACAAATAAATCATCCAGAAATCCAACATCAGCACCGCGCAAAGGCGATGGCATCGCGCGAAAATGTGCCAACCCTATAAGATGACCAGAGGCGTCAGCAACCAGACCTTCACAGACATGTTCCGGATCGCAAAGCCACGCAAACAAAGTATCAAGTTTAGTACTATCAGTTTCAACCTGATAATAGGCCGCATAGCCGCGATATAGATGCTCCCACGCGGCGCGATCTTCTGGGGTTACAGCCCTGATTTGCATAATTGTCTCCATTGCGGTTCCTAACGTCATGAAAACTGCCCCAGGTAGCCAAATAGGTCAAGCCGAGCAAGCACGCGGCTTATTCGCAATTAAGCCGAAGAATTTTTCAGGAAAATGGCAAAATCACATAGCAGTAAACGTTTTCTTAACTCTATTACCCTATAGTTATCCATGACTATGATGGTGCCACTGCCCTCTATTACTGGTGGCTCATATCATTGCCGTAAACAAACTATTTCAGGGTTGAACAAACAGAGCAAACAAATGGTTTCCAAAACACAAAATGGTGCTTTGACATGGCATCTCATCAAACTACCATTTTATCAATATGCAACATTCACTGGTCGTGCACGGCGCGCCGAATATTGGTTTTTTGTCCTTAGTATGATCGTGATTGCAACGACTGTCGGCATGTTTGTCGATCTGTTATATTACGGCGTTGACGACATGCATAGCTGT
>NZ_CAXBVX010000053.1:0-14282 GCF_963979125.1 uncultured Candidatus Puniceispirillum sp. | reverse complement strand
CACGGCTTGGTAAAGTTGAAAGCCGTGACGCCTCGGATGCGTTGCGCGGTCAGCATCTATATGTTGACCGGGCGGCCTTGCCCGATCTGGCAGATGACGAGATATATCACGCTGATCTGTTGGGGCTGGATGCGGTTCTGGCTGATGGTAGTTTGCTTGGCCGTATTGATGCCATTCATGATTTTGGCGCAGGTAATGTGGTTGAAATTATACCGCCGTATGGGGCAAGCATGATGTTGCCTTTTGCGGGGGATGCCGTGGTGGCAATCGAGCTGGATCAGCACCGGGTGGTATTGGCGCCACCTGACGGTTTGCTTGACGACACCGCAGATGACGCCGAAAATGTCATTGATGAAGATGCTGGGGATGAAAAGGAAAATCGCTGATGTCGGGAACCGAAATATCCGGGACAAAGTGGCAAGCGACAATCTTGACGCTGTTTCCAGATATGTTTCCGGGTCCTCTTGGACATTCTTTGGCAGGAAAATCGCTAAATGAGGGTATCTGGGGGCTAAAAACGCTGGACATTCGCGACTTTGCGCGCGATAAGCACCGGACTGTGGACGACACGCCTTTGGGCGGTGGTCTTGGTATGGTATTAAAGCCAGATGTTGTTGATGCGGCCTTGCAGGCGGTGGCAACAACGGCGGGACCGAGAATTTATCTGTCTCCGCGTGGTAAGATGCTGGATCAGGCGATGGCGCGTGATCTGGCGGCACAGCCTGGTGCGGTGTTTCTATGCGGTCGTTATGAAGGCGTCGATCAACGTGTTATCGATGCCCATGCGATGCAAGAGGTCAGCATTGGGGACTATATTTTGTCAGGTGGCGAAGTTGCCGCGCTGACAGTGATCGACGCAGTGGTGCGTTTGTTGCCCGGGGTTATGGGCAAAGCAGAAGGGCACCATGATGAAAGTTTTGAGACCGGGTTGCTGGAGCATTCGCATTTCACGCAACCACGTGTCTGGAATGGGATCGAAGCCCCAGAGATTCTGGGTTCGGGTCATCACCGCAAAATCGCTGAATGGCGGTTAGCGGAGGCAAAGAAAGAGACGCAGACGCGACGGCCAGATTTGTGGAAACGCTATTTGGAGTTGCAAAGCAAGGGTAGTAAAGAGTAATTATGCCTCACCACTGATGGTGTGTCTTTGATGGCAAAGACGATGGCGTTATATTGATAAGGGGAAACGACCGATGAATATCGTGGACCGTATTGGCAAAAAACAAATGGAAAAAGTGCTCGAGCAGCGCGAAATTCCCGAATTTGCACCTGGTGACACCGTCCGTGTTGACGTGAAAGTCATCGAGGGTAGCCGCGAGCGTATTCAGGCTTTTGAGGGCGTATGTATCGCACGCAAAAGTGATGGAGTTGCTTCGTCCTTTACCATTCGTAAGCTATCATATGGCGAAGGCGTCGAGCGGGTATTTCCGCTTTATGCACCGCAAGTCGCAGGCGTTACGGTTGTTCGCCGTGGCCGTGTGCGTCGTGCTAAGCTATATTATCTGCGTGGCCGTACCGGTAAAGCGGCGCGTATTGCTGAAAAAACAACTTATCGCGAGGCGTCCTCTTCCTGATTGGCTTGTCCGGTTCGAGAGAGTTCCTCGCCGGCAACCAATAGGAAAAAGACATGTCGGCTCCAAAAACGTTATTTGATAAAATCTGGGATGCGCATGTTGTGCATCAACAGGATGATGGCACCTGCCTGATCTATATTGACCGGCATCTTGTTCACGAAGTGACAAGCCCGCAAGCGTTTGAAGGTTTGCGCAACAATGGCCGTACCGTTCGCGCGCCGAATCGCACCTTGGCTGTTGCCGATCATAATATTCCAACGACTGATCGTTCCGAAGGCATTGCCGATGAGGAATCGCGGATACAAGTTGAAGCACTTGAAACGAATGCGGCAGAATTTGGTGTTCCCTATTTTGGTATGAATGATATCCGTCAGGGTATCGTGCATGTGATTGGCCCAGAACAGGGCTTTACCCAGCCAGGCATGACCATTGTATGTGGTGACTCGCATACTGCCACACATGGCGCGTTTGGCGCGCTGGCCTTTGGTATTGGCACATCCGAAGTCGAGCATGTGCTTGCCACCCAGACATTGATCCAGAAGCCGGCCAAAAATATGCGGATCACCGTTGATGGCACGCTTGGTGCCGGTGTTACCGCCAAGGACGTTATTCTGGCTATTATTGGCAAGCTAGGAACAGCAGGCGGTACGGGCCATGTGATCGAATTTGCCGGATCGGTGATTCGTGGTCTGTCAATGGAAGGCCGGATGACTATATGCAACATGGCGATCGAAGCAGGCGCCCGTGCGGGTATGATTGCGCCAGATGACGCGACCTTTGATTATATTGCCGATAAGCCAATGGCGCCAAAAGGCGATTTGTGGGACAAGGCTGTTGCCTATTGGCGCGGTCTGCCATCGGATGAAGGTGCCCGTTATGACACCGAAATGGCATTGGCTGCCGAAGATATAGGCCCAACTGTGACCTGGGGCACAAGCCCCGAGGATGCGTTGCCAATCGCCGGTGTGGTGCCTGATCCCGAAGCCGAAAGTGATGCATCAAAGCGTTCAAAGATTGAGCGCGCGATTGAATATATGGGGCTGACAGCTGGACAGAAACTGACTGAGATCAAGGTTGATACGGTGTTCATCGGTTCTTGTACCAATAGCCGCATCGAAGATTTACGTGCCGCGGCGCAGATTGCCGATGGCAAGGTTGTGGCCGACGGTATGCGGGCGCTGGTTGTGCCAGGTTCAGGTCTGGTCAAAGAACAGGCCGAAGCCGAGGGGCTGGACAAGATTTTTCAGGCGGCTGGATTTGAATGGCGTGAACCAGGCTGTTCGATGTGTCTGGCGATGAATGCCGATAAGCTGGCTGATGGCGAACGCTGTGCGTCAACATCAAACCGTAATTTTGAAGGCCGACAAGGTCGCGGTGGCCGTACGCATCTGGTGAGTCCAGAAATGGCTGTTGCGGCGGCGGTTACTGGCTATCTGACCGATGTCCGTGACATGGAAAGCTAGAGGAGACGATTCAATGCAAAAGTTTGATACGCTGACCGGTATTGCGGCACCGCTGAACATTTTGAATATCGATACCGATATGATTATCCCGAAGCAGTTCCTGAAAACAATCAAACGGTCAGGTCTGGGCATCAATCTGTTCGACGAAATGCGCTATACGCTGGGTGGGGACGAGATCAGCGATTTTGTGCTTAATAAAGAACCATACCGTAATGCGGAAATTCTGGTTGCAGGTGATAATTTCGGCTGTGGGTCAAGCCGCGAACATGCGCCATGGGCGTTGCTTGATTTTGGAATTCGCTGTGTGATTTCGACCAGCTTTGCCGATATTTTCTATAATAACTGTTTCAAGAATGGCGTTTTGCCGATTGTGGTGAGTGCTGACCAGCGTGACGCGCTGATGGCCGATGCATCCGATACCGAAAATCCGGAATTGTCGGTTGATCTGGTAAGCCAGACGATCAAACGCCCGAATGGGGTAACGATTGATTTCGATATTGATCCGTTCCGCAAGACATGCCTGCTTGAAGGGCTGGATGATATTGGTTTGACGCTGGAAAAAAGCAGCGCGATCGACAGTTATGAAACTGACCGACAAGCCAACCAGCCGTGGCTGTAGGCTGTTTAGGATTTATGACAAAGCCAGAATTAAGCTAGTTAAGCAAAAGGAAAAGTAATGGCATCTAATCGCAAAGTAATGGTGCTTCCGGGTGATGGTATCGGCCGTGAAGTGATGCAGGCCAATATGAAAATCATTGACTGGCTGGCGAAACATCGCAGTCTGGGCTTTGACATTTCCGAAGGTCTTGTTGGGGGTGCGGCCTATGATGCGCATGGCACCCCGCTGACCGATGAAACATTGGCTGATTCAATGAGCGCTGATGCGGTGTTGTTTGGTGCTGTTGGTGGCCCGCAATATGATGATCTGGCGTTTGATCTGAAGCCTGAGCGCGGCTTGCTTCGACTGCGCAAAGAGATGGATCTTTATGCCAATCTGCGTCCAGCCATTGTGTTTCCGGCATTGGTTGATGCGTCATCGCTGAAGCCTGAGCTGGTATCAGGCCTTGATATTATGATATTGCGCGAATTATGTGGTGGTTCCTATTTCGCCGAGCCACGCGGTATTGATGTGCGCGAAGATGGTAGCAAGATTGGGTATGACACCAACGCCTATTCAACGTCGGAAATTGAACGGATTGGCCGTGTTGGCTTTGATCTGGCGCGCAAGCGTGATGGCCGTCTGACATCGGTTGAAAAATCCAATGTGATGCATTCAGGCGTGCTATGGCGCGAAGTGATGACAGAATTACATGCCGCCGAAGGCGAAGGTGTTACGTTGTCGCATATGTATGCGGATAACTGCGCTATGCAGTTGGTGCGTGCGCCAAAACAGTTTGATGTGATTGTAACAGATAATCTGTTTGGTGATTTATTGTCTGATTGTGCAGCTATGCTGACAGGTTCGCTGGGTATGTTACCATCAGCTTCGCTTGGCGATCTTGATCCGGAAACGGGTTTACCTGCTGCGATGTATGAACCAGTTCACGGGTCGGCACCAGATATTGCAGGTAAAGGCCTTGCCAACCCGTTGGCACAGTTCATGAGCTTTTCGATGATGCTGCGTTACAGTTTTGGTCAGGCTGAGGATGCCGATCTGCTGGAACAGGCGGTCAGCGATGCGCTGGCTGTCAAACGGACAGGTGATATCATGACGTCAGGTTATGAACAAACCGGTACCGATGGCATGACCGCCGCGGTGATTGACGCCATGGATCGTCTAGCACGTTAATTGCTATATAATTTGACCTGAATTTGTCTGGCTTTGTCAAAGCCGGATTCGAGATATTAAGAGGATTTTCACATGGGATATAGAGTAGCCGTCGTTGGTGCCACAGGTGCTGTTGGCCGTGAAATGCTGCAAACCCTTGCCGAGCGACATTTTCCGGCTGACAAGGTTTATGCGCTGGCATCGTCAAAATCGGTTGGCCGTGAATTGTCCTATGGTGAAGATGCGATTGTAACGGTCGAAGCGCTGGATAAGTTTGATTTTGCCACTGCCGACATTGCCCTGTTTTCAGCTGGTGGCGACACGTCAAAGGCCTATGCGCCGAAAGCGGCTGAGGCTGGCTGTATCGTAATCGATAACTCATCGGCCTATCGTATGGATGACGATGTGCCGTTGATCGTGCCAGAAGTGAACCCGGATGCGATCGAAGGGACAACGCCTGCAAATGGTGGCCGTAACATCATTGCCAATCCGAATTGTTCAACAGCGCAGTTGGTGGTGGCGTTAAAGCCGTTGCATGACGCCTTTGGCGTGCGCCGCGTTGTGGTTTCGACCTATCAGGCAGTGTCAGGTGCGGGGCGTCCGGCGATGGATGAACTGTTTAACCAGACCAAGGGTATTTTCGTGAATGATGCGGTAAAACCCGAAATTTTTACCAAGCAGATTGCCTTTAACGCGATCCCGCATATCGATGAGTTTATGGATGACGGTTTTACCAAAGAAGAATGGAAAATGACCGCCGAAACCAAAAAAATTCTGGATCCGTCAATTGATCTAGTAGCGCATTGTGTGCGCATTCCGGTTTTTATCGGCCATAGCGAAGCTGTGTTTATCGAAACGGATAAGCCGATCACCGACAAATCTGCCCGCACATTATTACAGGATGCGCCAGGCGTGGTGGTGATCGATCATCGTGCGAATGAAGGCTATGTCACGCCACATGAAGCGGCTGGTGAAGATGCGGTTTATATTAGCCGGATCCGTAGTGACCCGACGGTGAAAAACGGGCTTGTGTTCTGGTGTGTGTCAGACAATCTGCGTAAAGGCGCAGCATTGAATTCGGTACAGATTGCCGAATTGGTTGTCGAGCGCGGTATTTCTGGCCGTTAGGTCTAATCCTGATTGGCTTGTCTGTTTGGCTTATCTGTCTGGTTGCCGGTCGAAAATAGATGCAGATTTTCCAGAAGTGCCAGTTCTTTCGGGTTGTCGCTACGGGCGATGACGGCCTGTGCAAGATTGCTGGCGCGCGCGGTTGCGGTGTCTAGGGGCATGCCCTGAACCAGACCGCCAGCCAGCAAAGATGTAAACAGATCGCCACTGCCTGATATGCCAGAAGGGCGTTTGTCATACTGCCAGCTTTTTTGCGTCATGCGCGTGATCAGAATGTCATGCACAAAATCGTCACCATTAGATATGCCTGTTGCGATCACCGCGTTCAGCCCCGCTTGGGATGCCAGCAGATGTTGCCCAGCCATGATGGCGCTATCGCTACCCGTAACGGGCCTATCCGATAGATAAGCTAGCTCGAACTGGTTTGGGGTGATGATATTGGCCAAAGGCAGAAGTTGATCAATCATTAAGACAGCCAGTGTTTGATCGACATATAATTTGCCAGCGTCGCCAAGCACCAGATCGCAGATATAGGTGCCAGTTGCCCCCGTGTTGCGCCATGTTGTGATCAGATTAGCGACTATCTCAACCTGATCCGCATGACCAAGATACCCGCTGATGGTGGCGTCAATGTCAGGAACGATACCCAGTGCCACAAGCCCCTCCAGAATCGCGGCAATATGACTGGCAGGCGTTGCCTGACCAGCGACGATTCCATACCCCGGATGCGCGGCCAGCATCACGCTGTTTACCGCCAGCGGATATATACCCATGCTGGTCAGCACCGGGCTGGCAACGTTATTGCCAACAAATCCATAGGTGACAGACGATTGAATTGATAAAACGCGCTTCATTGTAAGATCCTAGCGCTTGTGACACGATGAGTAAGATACTGTATTTAGTATGCGACTGCGAACTAATTCATTATGTCTATCGCTTTATATTTGACTAAAATAGGTTGCAAACCATATACCATCATAATTCCTAGTTAATGAGGCATGTTATGTCAAAGCCGCGTCCCTTATCGCCGCATTTACAAATTTATAAACCACAACTGACATCGATCTTATCGATTTGCCATCGGGCTACGGGTGTCGTTCTGGCGGCGGGTACAGGGCTGGTTTGTTTGTGGCTGATCGCGCTGGCTTTTGGCGAAGACAGTTTTGCACTAGCGACCATGATTATTCAGCATCCTTTGGGTCAATTTGTCCTATTCGGCTATACGGTGGTTTTGTTTTATCATGCGGCTAATGGCGTACGTCATCTGACCTGGGATATGGGACTGGGTCTGGAGATTCCGCATGTGTATGCAACGGGTCGTATTGTACTTGCCACGACAGTCATTTTGACAGGCATTTTCTGGTTTCTGGTATAGGGCAGACGCAAGGTAATGGAAAACAATTCAGAAAAAACAATGCCAAGACCACGTGTTTCCGGATTAGCGCATTGGCGTTGGCAACGGATGAGCGCGGTAGCGGTTCTGGTGCTGATGGCCTATTTCGTGTTTGTTGTGGCGACCATTGGCACATTGGATTATGAAGCGGCGCGTGCCTTTGTCGCGACGCCCTATCAAGCATTGGCGTTGGTATTGCTGGTTGTAATCGGGGTATTTCACGGCACTTTGGGTGCTCATGTCGTTATTGAGGATTACGTACCCGTGAAATCGGGGCGTCATGCTCTTATATTAACTATAAATATTATAATGGCGATTATTGCAGGGGCGAGTTTAATAGCGATTGCGTCAGTGGCCTTTTAGAAATGGGAAGCTATCCACATGCCTGATTATGAAATTAAAGACCATTATTACGATGTTGTTGTTGTTGGCGCTGGCGGTGCCGGATTGCGTGCGACGCTTGGTATGGCAACGGCCGGTTTGAAGACAGCCTGTATCAGTAAAGTGTTCCCGACGCGCTCGCATACAGTGGCAGCGCAAGGTGGTATCGGGGCGGCACTTGATAATATGGGTGAAGGTGATAACTGGAAATACCATATGTATGATACGGTCAAAGGGTCAGACTGGCTTGGCGATCAGGATGCGATTGAATATATGTGCCGCAACGCCGCGCCTGCGGTGATTGAGCTGGAACATTACGGGGTGCCGTTTTCACGTACCGAAGATGGCAATATCTATCAGCGCCCCTTTGGCGGTCATACGCTGGATTATGGAAAAAACATGGCGCGCCGTGCTTGTTCGGCGGCAGACCGTACCGGCCATGCCATTTTGCATACATTATATCAGCAATGTCTTAAGCATCAGGCGGCGTTTCACATCGAATTCTTTGTGCTTGATCTGTTGATGAATGATGAAGGTGAATGCGCAGGCGTGATTGCGCTTTGTATGGAAGATGGCAGTTTGCATCGGTTCTGGGGTCAGCAGACAGTGCTGGCAACAGGTGGTTATGGCCGCGTTTATTTCTCATGCACATCAGCGCATACATGCACGGGCGATGGTAATGCGATGGCGTTGCGCGCGGGCTTGCCACTTCAGGATATGGAATTTGTCCAGTTTCACCCGACAGGTGTATATGGCGCCGGTGTATTGATTACCGAAGGCGCACGTGGTGAAGGCGGCTATCTGACTAACTCAGAAGGTGAGCGTTTTATGGAACGCTTTGCCCCGAATGCCAAGGATCTGGCCAGCCGAGATGTGGTTAGCCGCGCGATGACAATCGAGATCAATGAAGGGCGCGGTGTTGGTCCGAACAAAGACCATATCATGCTACATCTTGAGCATATTGATCCCGAAACATTGAATATCCGTCTGCCAGGCATCATGGAAACCGCAAAGATTTTCTGTGGTGTTGATATTACCAAAGAGCCAATTCCTGTTCTGCCGACAGTGCATTACAATATGGGCGGTATCCCAACCAATTATAATGGTGAAGTTCTGGCACCATCGGCTGATGACGAGAATCGTGTTGTGCCGGGCTTGATGGCTATTGGTGAAGCGGCTTGTGTATCGGTGCATGGGGCCAACCGCCTTGGTACAAATTCACTGCTTGATATTATTGTGTTTGGTCGCGCCGCCGCAAAACGCGCCGCCGAAACGATCACCCCTGGTGATGCGCCGCGCACGGCACCACAAGCGGCAACGGATAAAGCCATTGCCCGTCTTGACAAGATGCGTCATGCCGATGGTGATGTGACAGCGGCAAGTATCCGGCTGGAAATGCAACATGCGATGCAACGTCATGCGGCGGTTTTCCGGTCAAGCGAATCATTGTCTGATGGTGTTGAACGCATGGATAATATCGCCGCCAAAATGGCAAAAATAGGCGTTAAGGATAAGTCGCTTATCTGGAACACCGATCTGATTGAGGCGTTGGAGCTTGACAATCTTGTAGGGCAAGCGCTTGTGACGATCCGGTCTGCCGATCAGCGTCAGGAATCACGCGGCGCGCATGCGCATGAAGACTGGCCAGAGCGCGATGATGATAACTGGATGAAGCATACGATCATGCGGCTTGATGAACGCAATAAATCGGATCTGAGTTATCGCGGTGTTGTGATGAATACATTGAGTAATGATGTGGCGCCAATTCCCCCAGCGCCACGCGTATATTAGAGGCATGATTGATGGCTGAATTTACCCTGCCTGCACATTCAAAAATAACCAAGGGCGAAGCCTATAAGGCGCCTGCTGATTCGGGGCGTGTGAAAACGTTCCAGATTTATCGCTGGTCGCCGGATGATGATCGCAATCCACGCATTGATAGCTTTGACATTGATCTGGATGATTGCGGACCAATGGTGCTGGACGCGCTGATCAAGATTAAAAGCGAACATGATAGTAGTCTGACATTCCGGCGATCATGCCGCGAAGGTATTTGCGGGTCATGTTCGATGAATATTGACGGCACCAACACGCTTGCGTGTCTGAAAAGCATCGATGATGTCAAAGATGATGTGAAAATCTATCCGCTGCCGCATATGCCAGTTGTGAAAGACCTTGTGCCGGATCTGAGCAATGCCTATCGGCAGTTGGCGTCAATCGAACCGTGGTTGAAAACCGACAAGCCAGCCAGTGAAGCAAGTGAGCGTAAGCAGTCACAAGATGACCGCGACCAGCTTGACGGCTTGTGGGAATGTGTTCTGTGCTTTAGCTGTTCGACAGCCTGTCCAAGCTATTGGTGGAATAGTGATGAATATCTGGGGCCAGCCGTTCTGTTACAGGCCTATCGCTGGATTTCGGATAGCCGTGACGATTACAAGAAAGAGCGCCTTGATGCGCTGGATGACAGCTTTGCCTTATATCGGTGCCATACCATTATGAATTGTGCAAAGACCTGTCCGAAGGGTCTCAATCCCGGCAAGGCGATTGCTGGTATCAAAGGAGAAATGGCACGGCGGTAGTGTCTGTTCCGGGTGATCGATGATAGGCATATCAATGTGGCTACAACAGTGATGGCCGAGGTTAGCAAACAACCGCATAATCAGGCTATGTCTAGCAAAGCAGGGATGTTGCCAAGCGCGGCACTAGATGCGCTTGTGTCCAATGGCGATCTGCGTTTTGATGCAGGTCAGGCCGAGGCTGCCCGTGTGTTGGATGGCCTTGTCACCCGCATTTTATCGCTACAAGCACCAAATCTGGGACGCCGTATCGCCGGCCTGTTTGGCAAAGCATCTGCGGTCGAACGTGGTCTTTATATCCATGGTGGGGTTGGGCGCGGCAAAACCATGTTGATGGATATGTTTTATGCGGCGCTTGATACCGAAACGGATAAATCGTCAGGCGTGGCGATGATGGGCAAATGGCGGTTGCATTTTCATGATTTCATGGTGCTGGCGCAGGATTTGATTCATGCGGCACGAAAAACCAATCCGGATGATCCGCTTGCCCTAGTTGCCGATCAGTTGATCGCCCGTGGCAAAATTATCTGTTTTGACGAAATGGAAGTGCGGGATATTGCCGATGCGATGATACTGGCACGGTTGTTTACCGCCTTGTTTGAGCGCGGGGCGATTGTCGTGACCACCTCGAACCGACATGCAAATGATCTATATAAGGATGGTTTGCATCGGGATCGGTTTTTCCCGTTTATTGCTTTGCTGAAACAGCGATGCGAGATGTTGGAAATTGGGTCTGGTACCGATTGGCGGGGCGCGCTTTTGGCCGGATTACCAGCTTGGTTTCATCCTAATAATGAGCGCGCGCGTGCTGCGCTTAATACGTCCTTTGCACAGGTTAGCGCGCATTTGACACCGCTAGAAGAAATTGTGCGTGTTGCTGGACGCGATATTGTGTTTGATACGACTGCTGGAGATGTTGCGATGGTCAGTTTCGCCACGCTTTGTGACAGACCCTTGGCGGCGCGAGATTATCTGGCGATTGCAGGTCGGTTTACCGGTATTGTGATGCATGATGTGCCAGCCTTTACCACCCAGAACGAGCATCTTGCACGTCGCTTTATGTGGTTAATTGATGCTTTATATGACCGAGGGCGTTTCTTTTTGGCTTCTTCGGAAATGGCTGTAGATAAGCTGTATGCTGGTGAAAAGTGGCAATTTGAATTTTCGCGGACTCAGTCGCGGCTTAGGGAGATGGCAGGGCGGGGCAAAAGCCATATCTCAGCTTCGGATTAACATGAATCAATAGCAGAGATGATTGAAAAAAACAGGGGATTAGACTTGTGCAGGACAGCATAATTCGGTAAACCCCTCGCATATATATGGTGATCACCAAGCTTTGCACATTTGCGCTGGTGATACCGTTAAATAGCTCTGGAAATGGATGATACATCATGGCACGTAATAAAATATCGTTGGTCGGTGCAGGTAATATTGGCGGTACGCTGGCATTGCTGGCTGGATTAAAGGAACTTGGCGATGTCATGCTTTTTGATATTGCCGAAGGTATGCCGCAAGGCAAGGCGCTTGATATAGCGCAGGCTAGCCCGATTGAAGGCTTTAACGCCGCTGTAACAGGTTCAAATGATTATGCGGCATTGGCAGGAAGTGATGTCGTCATTGTCACCGCTGGCATTGCCCGCAAGCCAGGGATGAGCCGTGACGATCTGATCGGGATCAATACAAATGTGATGAATCAGGTTGGTGCGGGCATCAAGGATAATTGTCCAGATGCCTTTGTTATCTGTATTACCAACCCGCTTGACGTGATGGTTGGGGTTCTGCAAAAAGCCTCAGGTCTGCCAACGTCAAAGATTGTCGGTATGGCTGGAGTTCTGGATTCGGCACGCTTTAGGTATTTTCTGGCTGAAGAGTTTGCCGTGTCAGTTGAAGATGTCACAGCTTTCGTGCTTGGTGGTCATGGCGATACGATGGTGCCATTGGTGCGCTATTCGGCTGTTGCAGGTATTCCGGTGCCGGACCTTGTGAAGATGGGTTGGTCAAGCGCCGAGAAGATTGACGAGATTGTCCAGCGCACGCGTGATGGCGGAGCCGAGATTGTTGGTTTGCTGAAAACAGGGTCAGCTTTTTATGCGCCTGCTTCATCAGCGATTGAAATGGCCGATGCCTATCTGAAAGATAAAAAGCGCCTGTTGCCATGTGCCGCCTATGTTGATGGTGCCTATGGTCTGGACGGACTATATGTCGGCGTGCCTGTTGTTCTGGGCGCGGGTGGCGTGGAACGTATCGTTGAAATTGAACTGAATGAAGATGAACAAGCCATGTTTGATCGTTCAGTGTCCGCCGTACGGGCGCTGAATGAGATTGTGGCGAACCTCTAGACAGTGAAAAAGGCGGGCATGATCCCGCCTTTTTCTTTGGTATCCGAAATTAGGCCAATAATAGGGATGAAAAAATGAATATTCATGAACATCAGGCAAAACAGCTTCTTGGTGGCTTTGGTGTGCCAGTACCACGTGGCAATGCCGTATTTTCCGTTGATGATGCTGTTGCCGCGGCAGATGAACTTGGTGGTCCGGTCTATGTCGTAAAGGCACAGATACATGCGGGTGGACGTGGCAAGGCTGGCGGCGTGAAAGTTGTGTCATCGATTGATGGTGTGCGCGACGCGGCCACTGATATTTTGGGCAAGATTCTGGTGACGCATCAGACTGGCCCCGAAGGCCGTGAAGTGCGCCGCCTTTATGTCGAAGATGGTTGTGATATTGCCAGCGAGTTATATGTCTCATTGTTGGTTGATCGTGCGAATAGTCGGGTGACGATTATCGCATCCAGCGAAGGGGGCATGGATATCGAAGAGGTTGCCGCCAATCAGCCAGACAAGATTATTTCATTGGGTATCGATCCCGCCACTGGTTTGCAACCACATCATGTGCGCCGCATTGCCCGCGTTCTGGGTCTTGAAGGCGCATCAGCAAAACAGTTACCAAGCTTTCTGGCATCGCTTTACAATGCCTTTGGCGATCTTGATGCCAGCTTGATCGAGATTAACCCGTTGGTGGTTACTGGTGCAGGTGATCTGCTGGCACTAGATGCGAAAATGAGCTTTGACGATAATGCGCTGTACCGGCACAAGGATGTGCTGGCATTGCGCGATCTAACCGAAGAAGACCCCGCCGAGGTAAAAGCATCTGAATTTGATCTTAATTATATCAAACTAGATGGCGATATTGGCTGTATGGTCAATGGTGCGGGTCTGGCGATGGCGACGATGGATATTATCCAGCTACATGGTGCCTCACCAGCGAATTTTCTGGATGTTGGGGGCGGTGCCACGACCGAAAAGGTTACCGAAGCGTTCAAGATCATTCTGACTGACGACAATGTCAAAGGTATTCTGGTGAATATCTTTGGCGGTATCATGCGCTGTGACATCATTGCCGAAGGGGTTGTGATGGCGGCGCGTAATCTGGGGCTGAGTAAGCCGCTGGTTGTTCGGCTTGAAGGTACCAATGTTGCCGAAGGCAAAAAAATCATGGCCGAGTCAGGTCTTGATATCATTCCTGCTGATGATCTTGCGGATGCCGCCGCCAAGATTGTTGCAGCTATCAAAAAATAGAGGACGATATGTCGGTTCTTGTAAATAAAGACACACGTGTTATCTGCCAAGGCTTCACCGGAGCTCAGGGCACTTTTCATTCCGAACAGGCGATTGCCTATGGCACCAAGATGGTTGGCGGCGTAACGCCTGGCAAAGGCGGGCAGATACATCTTGATCTGCCAGTTTTCAATTCGGTTGCCGAAGCGATGCGTGACACCGAAGCCAATGCATCGGTTATCTATGTGCCGCCGCCTTTTGCCGCGGATTCGATCATGGAAGCAATTGATGCTGATATGCCTCTGATCGTTTGTATTACCGAAGGCATTCCAGTTTTGGATATGGTGAAAGTAAAGCGGGCGCTGGATGCCAGCAATAGTCGGCTTATCGGACCTAACTGTCCGGGCATCATCACCCCGGGCGAATGTAAAATCGGGATTATG
>NZ_CAXBVX010000052.1:0-14485 GCF_963979125.1 uncultured Candidatus Puniceispirillum sp. | reverse complement strand
CCTCACCCATGATGATAGCCGTGCTGCCTTCTTTAAAATCCTGCATGCTGGTTATATGGACGCCTTGCGCGCCCTAAATCCGTCGGGCGTTCATTATACCTATTGGGATTATCAGGCAGGTGCTTGGCAACGCGACAACGGGTTACGGATTGACCATCTCCTGCTGTCACCTGAGGCAGGTGACCGTTTGGTTGATGTTGGGATCGACCGCACGCCTCGCGGTCTTGAAAAGCCGTCGGATCATACACCAATCTGGTGTAACCTACGCGACTGATTATCACCATCATGAGGATCATCACTTTAATGTGATTTGAGCCGTGCGGCTTATTTTGTAATTTTAACGTCTCCATACTATTGGAGATAGATATGACGATTAAAATACAGCATTTTTACAATGTGCCAGAGTCGGCGTTGCTTCCGTTACTCGATAAGCTAAAAGCCTTTAATGAAGCCGCCTTGAATTCAGGTATCAATAAACAATTTTTCATTACGGCCACCGATGAAGATAATATCGAGGTAGGTGCTATTTATGCGCGTATCCGCTATGATTGGCTTTACATACATATGCTGTGGGTCGATGAGACATGCCGTGGTCAGGGTGTAGGGACATCATTGATAAATGCGGTAGAGGATGAAGCGCGTGCTCTTGGCATACAGCGTGGCCGGCTATCAACAGCTGATTTCAGCCCAGGTTTTACGTTATATCAAAAACTTGGCTATCAAGTGTTTGCCAAAATACCGATATCGTCATTTTACAGCATTGGAAGTGATAATCATACGGAATATCTAATGTGGAAACTGGCCTTATGAGATAAAAAGGCAGGGAAACCCTGCCTTTGGTATTTGGGATGTAATGTAGTTCGTAAATTACTATATATCGGCGTAAACGTGAGTTTCAGAACGTGCACCTGGGTGCGTAAGCGCACCTTTTTCAGCCGACCCAACAGTTTGGGCATATTTCCATATAGCACCAGCGTTATAGTCTGTCTCGCGTGGCATCCAGTTGGCTTTGCGTGCGGCAAGTTCTTCGTCGCTTAGATCAACGTTAATAGTTCCAGCTTCAGCATCGATCGTTATCTGGTCACCGTCTTGTAACAAGCCAATAGGGCCACCAACAGCAGCTTCAGGGCCAACATGACCGATACAGAACCCGCGTGTAGCCCCTGAAAAACGACCATCAGTGATTAAAGCAACATCATTACCAGCCCCTTGCCCATAAAGAGCGGCTGTTGTTGCTAGCATTTCACGCATGCCAGGACCACCTTTTGGCCCTTCATATCGGATCACTAGTACGTCGCCAGTCTTATAATCACGGCGTTCAACGGCTGAAAAGGCATCTTCTTCACAATCGAAACAGCGCGCTGTACCAGTGAATTTTAACACTGACATGCCTGCAACCTTAACCAAGGCCCCTTCGGGCGCTAGATTACCTTTTAAGCCGACAACACCACCTGTTGGCGATAATGGAGCATCGGTTGTACGAATAATCACCTGATCAGTGGGGAACTTCATATCACCTATATTTTCGGCAATCGTCTTGCCTGTTACGGTAATGCAATCACCATGGATAAAGCCGCCGTCAAGTAGCGCCTTTATCAAAACAGGAACACCGCCAATTTCATACATGTCACGAGCTACATATTTACCGCCAGGCTTCAGATCGGCAATATAAGGTGTACGGCGGAAAATTTCTGCCACATCATGCAAATCAAATTCAATTCCGCATTCTGAGGCCAAAGCCGGCAAATGCAAACCAGCATTTGTTGAGCCACCAGATGCAGCCACAACTGTTGCAGCATTTTCAAAAGCTTTGCGCGTCAGAATATCACGTGGCCTTAGATTGGCACGCACAAGATCCATGACTATACGGCCTGAATGATAGGCATATTCGTCACGAGATTCATATGGGGCTGGTGCTCCTGCTGATCCGGGAATGGCAAGGCCAATGGCTTCGGAAACACAGGCCATAGTATTGGCAGTAAACTGGCCACCACACGAACCGGCACTAGGACAAGCCACACATTCCAGCTCATGTAAGTCTTCGTCTGACATATTGCCAGCTGCATGTGCGCCAACCGCTTCGAAAACATCCTGAACGGTGACATCTTTATCCTTGAAACGCCCAGGCAGGATCGAACCGCCATACATGAATACCGATGGAACGTTTAGACGTGCCATGGCCATCATGACGCCAGGCAATGATTTGTCACAACCAGCAAGGCCAACAAGTGCATCATAGCAATGACCCCGAACAGTTAGTTCGATAGAGTCAGCAATAACCTCGCGGCTCACAAGTGATGATTTCATTCCAGCGTGACCCATAGCAATACCGTCAGTAACGGTAATTGTCGTAAATTCACGAGGTGTACCAGCATGTTCACGGACGCCGCGTTTTGCAGCTTGCGCTTGCCGTGCCAGCGAAATGTTACAAGGAGCAGCTTCGTTCCATGTCGAAACAACACCGACAAGAGGTTGCGCAATTTCTTCTTCCGTCATGCCCATTGCATAATAGTATGAACGATGTGGTGCCTTTTCTGGCCCAACCGATACGTGACGGCTTGGCAAATTCGACTTATCGATTGGTTTTACACTATCTGGCATAATTATACTCCTTGGTATCGTTTAAATCGTCTAACGTTTAACCCAACCTGCTAAGCGCTACTTTTAACCCGTCACGCTTTACATTTTCCTCGTCAAGACGACGCCTATTTTCAACAATCACATCGTCTGGTGCTTTGGCAATAAAACCTGGATTGTCGAGTTTGCGGGCAATTTTTTCAATCTCATTAGTAACAGCAGTTATTTCCTTGTTCAGGCGCCCAACTTCAGCCTCTAAATCTAGAATATCGGCCAAAGGTAAAGCTATGTCTAGTCCATCAACAAGCCCTTGGGCACATCCACTGCCAAAATCACCGCTAGTTGTCACTGTTTCAAGCCGTGCAATCCGCAGTAATGCTGCTTGCTGATTGGCAATGGCGCGTGTTTGCAAAGCTGTCGCTCCATTGACTAACAAAATTGGCTTTGCTGATAACGGTACATTCATTTCAGTTCGGATATGGCGAATCTCACTAATCAATGAGATGATAAACTGTACTTCATCAACCGCATCATTGGCGGCAATATCAAAAGGTTTAGGCCATGTCTCACCAATAAGCATATCCTTGCTATTAAAAATCTTTTCGTTCAACTCTTCGGTCAGATACGGCATAAACGGATGTAACAAACGCAATGTACCAGCCAGAATGGCACTGGCAGTAGCTTTGGTTTCCAATGTCGCCTCATCATCAGTTGTTTCAGAGTTATCCTTGCTGTGCATCAATGTAGGTTTGATAAGTTCTACATACCAGTCACAATATGAATGCCACATAAACTGATACAGGGCTTCGGCCGCTTCATTAAAACGATAAGCCTCAATTGCTTTAGCTGTTTTTTCTACAGTATTATTAAATTCTGTTATAATCCATATATTTATAGATTCTTTTGCATGTTCAACTTTAATATCATTATCAATGATACAGCCATTCATTTCCAGAAAACGACAGGCATTCCATATCTTGGTGGCAAAGTTACGGTACCCTTCCAGTCGCGGAATTGACATTTTTATGTCACGCCCCTGCGCGGCCATTGCCGCTAGGGTAAAGCGTAGCGGGTCAGCACCATATTGATCAATAATGCCAAGTGGATCGATAACATTACCCTTTGATTTTGACATTTTTTGACCTTTTTCATCGCGCACTAGCGCATGAATATAGACCTCGCGGAACGGCACCTCGCCATCCATGAAATGCATCGACATCATCATCATGCGGGCAACCCAGAAAAAGATAATGTCAAAGCCAGTGACCAGAACATCGCCAGGGTAATAACGTTTTACAATATCATTATCTTCGGGCCAGCCAAGCGTCGAAAACGGCCATAATCCACTTGAAAACCAGGTATCAAGCACATCTTCATCACGGTTTAGTTCGACATCCTTGCCATAATGCGCCTTTGCTGATTCATAAGCAGCGGCTTCATTTTCCTCAACAAATGGATGCCCATCAGGTCCGTACCACGCCGGAATACGGTGTCCCCACCATAGTTGCCGTGAAATACACCATGGCTGGATGTTGCGCATCCATTCAAAATAAGTTTTGTTCCAGCGTTCAGGTACAAATTTGGTTCTTCCATCCTCGACAGCCTTGATCGCAGGCTTTGCTAGCTCTTTGGCGTTCACATACCATTGATCCATTAACCATGGCTCAATTACAACGCCTGACCTGTCACCATGCGGCACCGAATTTGCCACGGTTTCAACGCCAACAACCATGCCTTCAGAATCAAGATCGGCTAGAATTTGCTTACGCGCTTCATAGCGGTCCAACCCCTGATATTTTTCAGGTATTTCTGGAATGGCTTCCATCTTGGCTTCAGCAGTCATGAGATTGATGAGCGGCAAACCATGCCGCCGTCCCACTTCAAAGTCGTTAAAGTCATGTGCAGGGGTAATTTTTACAGCACCAGATCCTTTTTCCATATCCGGATATTCATCTGCGATAATTGGAATTGGTCGGTTGGACAAAGGCAAAATACACATTTTGCCTACCAGATGCTTGTAACGCTCATCATCGGGATGAACAGCGACAGCACCGTCGCCAAGCATGGTTTCTGGGCGTGTTGTGGCAATAGAGATATATTCATCCACGCTACCTTCAATGCGGTATCTCAGATGCCACATCGGGTTTTCACCTTCCCGCTGTTCAACTTCAAGATCCGAGATCGCTGTCATAAGCTTTGGATCCCAGTTGACTAAACGCTTGTCACGATAGATCAGGCCAGCACGATGCAGACTTACAAAACTTTTTATGACGGCCTCGGACAAGCCATCATCCATCGTAAACCGTTCGCGCGCCCAATCAGGTGAAGCCCCAAGACGTTTCAACTGATTCTGGATCATGCCGCCTGATTCGGCTTTCCATTCCCAGACCTTATCAATGAAACCATCACGCCCTAGATCGCGTCGGTTAACGTTTTCGTTAGCCAGTTTGCGTTCAACGACCATCTGCGTTGCAATGCCAGCATGATCTGTGCCTGGTTGCCATAACGTATCGCGTCCAGTCATGCGATGATAACGGATCAACAAATCCTGAAGCGTAAAGGTCAAGGCATGCCCCATATGCAAGCTACCTGTCACATTTGGTGGCGGCATCATGATTGTATATGGCATGTTTGAAGAAGACGGATCACATGCAAAATGGCCGCTCTGATCCCACATATCATACCAGCGTTCTTCGATGCTTTGGGGATCGTAATTTTTAGGAAGTGTAGGTTCGGTCATGATACGTAAAGAAGTTGTGGAAACGACAGGCGAAAAAACTTATACGGTGTTCTAAATGAGCCGTAAAAAAATTGCTATCTTTTTGATCAAAGAATGCAGGTGGACACAAACTCACACCTATAAAAATTATTGCCCATATTCCTTGTTTCGGATTGGGATTATCCCGTCAAAAATTGATACAGGTGCTGGCAATTCAGCCAATGCTGGCAACACATCGCCTAGCCCCAGATTCACCGCCAATAGCCGGCCCATTGCCGCCTGCAACCGATAAGAGGCAATAATCACATCATGTTCAGCTGAAACAAGACGTAATTCAGCAGCATTTACATCCTGTTCGGCGTCAAGCTGATCAAGGATTGTTTTCTGCCCAAATGTAACTTCGTTAACAATGCCACGTGCTACCAGCATGCTGGCATTCAATTCACTCTTAACCGCATCAAGGCGTTTTTGCGCTGTGTTCATATTACGAAATGCACTGCGCAAAGCGACTTCAACAGCACGGATAGCTTCATCACGGACAAATTTGCTTTGTGCATGGCTGGCCGAAACGCTTCTTGATTTTGCCCGCGTCGCATTAGTGCTCAGGAACGGGGACGAAAACACAATTTGCGCCGACATAACATCGAGATCACCAGCCGTGCCAGTCATGTACTTTGAACTCGCTGACAAGGACAGATTGACAGTTGGTTTCACGGTTGCGGCCAGCGCATTAAACTGCTGGCTCGCACTCATTTCATTTGCGATTGCTTTACGAATGTTTGGATGTTCCGCACGGGCGATCGTTTCTGCTTCAATTAGCGAAGCAGGAAACGATGACAGGGCGTTGGGTAGTTTTAAATCCTGCAACTCAAGACCAGTTAGCGAATGCAACATGTCTTTGGCGTTTTGCAAGGTTGCCGACGCGGCGATAGCATCTGATTGTGCTCGTGAATAACGGGCTTTTGACTCAGCCACACGTGTAGGGGTTGAAGCCCCTGCTCTAACCCGCGCTTCGGCAGCTTTTACATGCGATTCTAATCGTGCCAGATTATCTGCATGCAATCTGACATCGCGTTGCGCTTTGACAACATCTAGATAAGCTTCGATGGTTCGTAATATCAAAGCCTGCTCGGTATTTTTGTAGTTCGCTGTCTCCGCATCAAGTTTGTAATGAGCTAGCTTTGTATTTTCGGCTGTTTGCCCACCATCATAGAGATTTTTGCTTAACGTGATCGCCCCAGATGCATATTGCGATTGGTCAAACCCATTGGTTTTACTGGTATCACTATGAGATTGGTTGCCGGTAACTTTAATTGTGCCTGTCAAATCGCTTGTGGATGCTGAAACCCCAATATTTTCGCGCGCCGAAATCCAGCTTTGCCGCGCAGCAGCCAGATCAGCACTATTTACAAGACTTGTCCGCAATGCGTCTTCAAGCGTTGCCGTATGAGCACTTGTGGATCCAACCATAACATTGAAACAAAGTGCAAAGGCTATCTGAAGTGAGCGAAAAACATATTTCATCTAATTCATAGCCTCCATCATGCATTAAAAAATTAAACAGATTAAAAGACAAACTCTGCTTTAGCGTTGAATTCTTCCAAGTTTGGCACCTGTGCGTTAAAAAGCGGAGTACATGAAAAACTGTCTCCAGCGCGCGTCCACAAACTTGCGACACCAACGGCGTCACCTTTTGCCCGTTTGACAGCAGCAAGACGGCCTTTTGGCGTGAGTTGATTAAGTAAAGTTTCAGGTACAAATTCCACGCCCCCTTCGATCATGATCCGATCATAAGGACCTTCTTCAAGATAACCATCAGCAAGACGCGACTTGATAAAGGCCGCATTGTCTATTCCGATATTTGCAAGGGTTTCCTGTGCTTTATCGACAAGTTGTGCGCGGGTTTCAATGGCAATAACCGATCCGGCAATATGCGCCATTATCGCGGTGCCGTACCCGGAACCGGCACCAACTACAAGAACATTGTCATCAATACGAATTTCGAGTGCTTGAATAAGTCGTGACAGAACCATTGGTTCCATCAGGCAACGTCCATTTGCAAGCTGCAAATCTTCATCAACATAGGCTATGGATCGCTGATGTTTGGCAACGAAAGCTTCACGAGGCACTGATAAAAAAGCTTCAAGCACACGCTCATCGGTAACTTTGTTTGGCCGAATTTGGCAATTAACCATCATTTCGCGAGCATTAGCGAACTGCATTTCGTTCATTTGGCGCATCTCATGTTTTTAATAGTAAAATATAACTGACTTATAAGCTTTGTAAGTAACAACATCAATGCTGGTGAACGGAACAGTTCAAAAAAAATAGCTCAAGGTGTTGTTTTACAATATTGGTTATGGATTTCCATGTCGATGGAAACACTAGAGGCCGATGTTACAGGTGGATCATTCGGCATGCCGCCCCACTCGCGAAAATGCCCACATATTTTTTCATGTGCAGGTGTGGCAGGTCTGCGGAAATGACAATAAGCAGCATCAAGAGCCGATGAACGCCATAAATTTCCCCCTCTAGGCGTACCATTTATCGATAGATATTTGGCAGGTTTTGATGAATGGGAAACAGTCGTCTTGGGTTGAAACTCATTCACATTGCTTCCTGTTTGACCAAGTGCAAAATTTGTATATCGCATATTTCGCGTATCAACATTCTTAGCCCATATGGGCGCCATTTCATTTTGGGAATTATTTATAAAGTGATCCTCTGCATTTCTGTACATAAGCAGATTTGTAGGCACCCCATCTAAAGTACCATCATCGATTATCGGATAGCCACCCCCATGTCCCGACCAAAACCTAGTGCCATTGTCAGGACCACTGATCCATCGCCAATTTCCTGGTTCAGTTTCACGTGCACCAATCCAAGCACTAGGCCACCCAAGCATTGAATGTGTTTTACCAACAAACTCGTTTTCTTCGGCGCTGGTGATAGTCATCAAGTAGGGTTGCAGACCGCACATTTTAGGGTCTGGTTGTTGCACTCTTGATAGGGCTCTATTGAAACTATAAGGACGAATATCGGCACCGACAAAATCATAAAAATGGAATTTTCCATTAATTTCAAAAGCAGGTTCACCAAGGGAAAAAGTAACTTTTTTGGTTGGATTATATGCTTTGCCTGTTGATATCAGCATGACCGAACGCATGGCGCGGTTCCATATCTGTGCTGGCTGGGGGCTATTGTCAGTCGTATAAAGACGCAACATACCAGTTATACCATTCCATTCAGCGTTCACTGTAGGTGGCAGATTTTCTATTCTTGAATAATTTGTGAAAAAGGCATTGTTTTGCTTTGTTCTGGCGGGAATTGTTAATTCATCGTTTTTTTCGTCAAACCCCTCAACAATTGATACGTAGGCTTCACTTACATTGCAAGTGGGGGCTTCAAAAACGTCACTTGGGGTAATTGCACATAAAGCTTTAACTGGAGCAATGATGTTATTGGAAAAACTGCTGGTGACATTTTTCTGAGCTACGACAATATCGGATCTAACTGCAGCACCTACAGCAAAGTTGGCAGTTACTGTTTCTGGGCTTGATCCTACACTCTTAAAAAATCCGTCGGCTCCAGGTACAAAAATATCCTTTGTTTTACGAGTCCATGCGCTGTTAACAGTCGGGTTTTGCGGCGTCTCATCTGATCCCTGCCACAGTTCAAAAAAACCATCCGAGTTATTGTCAAAAAAACAAAATTTATCTGATTGTTGTTGCTTTCTATTTCCAAATGACATCAAAGCACCAGCGTCAAAATTATTTAATCTGCCAGGATTATTTAGACCACTTGAATCAAACGTGCTTGTTTCCTGTGGTGAACTCAGACCAAACATCGGCCAGCGTAGAACCTGAGCTTGATATCGAATCATATTATGGTCTGGCCCCTGATAATTTGTTCTCGTACTGTCACGCTCCTCATTGTAAATTCTTGATACTTCATTCGCCTGAATAACATCGTTCCATAACCGCAAATCAGACAACCCTCCTTTAAAAGGATTTGTTCCGTTTTTATCTCTGGCACCGACTAGTAATTTTGACGCGCTAGTTCGCATAAAGCGATTTCCTAACGGCCAAGAACTAGATGATGTTTCGAATTTATTTCCATCACGCAAAACGCCATCTATATATTGCTTTAATAAGGTTCCGCTCACTACGGTACTGGTGGCTTCATCTGGAAATGTAATGGCAACATGATGCCACGAATTATCAAAAAAATTTATGCCGTTATTTGATCCAAGAAGTGCGCCTTCAAGTTGCACATATAAATATCCGTTCCGCAAAACTACGGCAAATTGGCGGGCATTTGTCTCACCCCACCTAAGTATAACATTCTCGGTAGCTTGACCCTTTTCTGCTTTGACCCAAAACGAGATGCTTCGTGCTTGCGCACCTGTAATATTGATTGGTTGAATGCTTTCAATAGTTCGTCCAGCGCCATCAAATCTGATGCCTGTTCGTTGAGTCGAATATTTTTTGTTTAACTGCAAACATGCTGAATCATTCAAAATAACATCGCTAACTTCTACAGAATGCGCATTTTTAAGCCCTATTTTAAGTAGATTATGCGCAAAGTCTTTTTGTCCTTCGTATTCACCATATTGGTTTACTTCAACATGATGTTTTTGAAGCGCTATATACATTGATGAAATGCCAATTGATGCAACCGCAAATACTGTGATGTAAACCAAAAGTTCAACAAGTGAAAAACCAGATTTTGTCATATTCTGATGTACTAAAGTGGCTATTTTGCGCTGCATATAATGAGTCAATGTGACTAGCAAAATTTATCTCCAGATAGAATATCAACCTTTCGTAAATTACTATCTGTTAACTTTTTAAATTTAGAAAAAATTAATATATGACCATGTCTCAAACATGTATCGAAAACGTAACATATTGAAAATATGCTAACATTTATCATTAGCAAAATAATTAACAAGTAGAAGTATTTGATAAATTGATGCTGGCTGCATGCCTAACTATTATTATCTTGCTCTCAAAATGGTCAGAACGGAACTTTATAGACAATGACATTTATCAAAAACTATCTGCATAACTCTAATACTGACATTCAAGACCACTATAGTGAAATGGGTCTCCAAAAACGCAACGGTTTTGCCATTATTTCTGTACTTGTGGTCATCACACTTCTTGGCGCTATAGCGGTTCCTTTGCTCAACACAGTCAATAAAAGCCGGGAAAGCGCTATCTCAATTCGAGTGGCAACGCATCTTGGTCATGAAGCACGGGAAAATTTTGAAATTGGGTTTCATTTAACCAAACTTGATGGGGGTATTCCCAGTTTTTTTAAAACAGGTGCCTCGGCTTCCGTTATTTCGATTGGAAACGCATGTCTTAAACGAATAAATGCTGTTGATAATGAATATCTAGGCGGCTTTACCATAGGAGATCCCAATATTCGCCATTCACCAATTACAATATCCAATAACCGAAAAGTTGTCACCTTTGCATATAACAATGGGCGAAAAACGGGCGCCGTTTTTGAAGAACTTGTCATCATATCTTGCGCCATGTCAGAGACAGGGGAAATGGGCGTCTATGCGGGTAAATTAGGCGTTATTGATGGCTCTTTCTACCCAATAAATTTTGGCCAGTTTTAGGCGTTATGGTGTGGGACATCGTTGAGATTCGTTAATGCGCATTTGTATATCCGGGTTGTTTTGCAAATTAAATTGCCGGTAACTTACCCCTACACCTGACGCATTAACCGCCCTAATATTCCATTTAGTAATATTCTCAGAAGCAATCATTTGTAATCGCGGATTTACATCTCCGTCGCCATCGGGATCCTGATTGTAAAACTCCAACTCATACAGACCGTTGCGTTTTCCATTGCTTGGAACACGTAAGGGAAGCACTAGACCATCATGCGCCCATGACCAGTTTGGCACCGATGTCAAAGTTCCATCCGATCCAATCGTAGGTGGTCGATATTCATGCGGATCATCAGCAAATGTGAATTTGTCGGCAAAGGACGTCAGATTCCTGTTTGGTTCTATATTATTAAGACGGAAAGTAGCTCTGCCGCCAGTAGCATCATTATCGTCAAAAATAAAAAACAGACTAAATCGGTCAATTGTGTTTAGCGTATGTTGTTCATGCAGATAAACGGTAATGCTTTCTGGTATTTCATTACGGTTGCGGGGTGAATAATTGATATATGCCCCCGGTGAATTTGCATTGGCATCTAGAGGCCTCGTGCATGGAAGGGGACTTGCAGGATAGTAGCTTGGCACACCATCTGTGCGGTCAAATTTGACATATCTGCCTGAATTTGTTGGATCAGGACCGCAATATCCATAATAATCTTGCGGATAGAGATTACTCCATACGGATACGGTCGTCACAAATTCTCTTACATTAAACGTTCTTGTTGAAGTGTCATAACGTCCAAGGTCAAAGCGTGTTGCTGTTCCATTAACAACACCACCGCAATTAGCCGTTACCTTTATAGTAGAAGAAGCGGTTCGGCTAATCGCCCCTGCCCGCGCATTAAGTGTAAGTACATCATCTCCAAAAAAGCCGTTATCCGATTGGTATTGCAGATTTGACAAAGCACTTGCGATTTGTCCTGGTGAGCCACTAAACGTTACACTTGAACTATTATCACCAGTGATGGTCATCCCAGATGGAATTGCAGAAAATCGAAGTCGATTTGCTGCATGGCTTGTATTCATTTTTAAATTTAGTTGTGATCTTGTGTCTAATGCAAACACGCCAATATCATTAAGGGCGGTTAAAACACTACTTATACTGGTAAATAATGCTGGCATTTCTATGGTCAAACCAGGGGCGCTTTTATCAATTGGTTCGATCATCGACGTATAAAAACTGGCCGGATTGTCTCGGCTATAGGCAACATAGCGCGGAAAAATAATCTGCTTTCCTGCTTGAATGTTTTGGTTTGGATTCAAACCTTGTGCTAAACATGAGGGATCATCAACAAAGGCCCGCACATAACTGCTTCTTGAAGATATATTAAGTGGATCTGACAAGGTGCATCGACCGCCGCCACCTTCAATAGCAAATGTAATTTTTGCGCCTTGTCTTAAGGCCGCATCTATATTCTGAGCTAATGTCCGACCTGCGACAGTTTTACAAGTGCCATCAAAAAAAACCAATTTATTTGAAATATCGGTGCTTGCTGCTAGCACACATTTTGGGTTTACGGCGTTATAACGGCTCCCATTCCCAAAAATGGTTCCAATAATCAATGGCGGCGCATCCTGAAGATCCTGCGGCATAGAACTATTTCGATATAATAGTGACGGCGCGGTATCAGCAAGGTTATCCCGCCTGAAATCATCATAAATAAAAGACGCTATGGCAGCGTTTTTTTGCTGTGTTGTGAGTTCGTTTCGCCCTTCTAGTAAGCTTTTTTCATTTTGGGTAACAAATTGAATGGCAGCAACGCTGATAACCGCAAATAGTGATAACGCGACTATCAGTTCAATTGTTGAAAAACCTGATTGTGGGTTTTTAAAACTAACATCTAGGTTTGTTGAACGCATAGAAAGCTCTCTTGGCAGTATTTAGGAAGCCAAAAGGTAAAGTAATTAATAATTTTTTAGCATTTTCTATTTTAGTTTATTTATTATTCAAATGCGATCATTGACGTGCCCTGACACATTGGGTATTACCTGACATTCATGACGAAGGCCCGGTGGCAGAGTGGTTATGCAGCGGTTTGCAAAACCGTGTACATCGGTTCAATTCCGGTCCGGGCCTCCATGAATTACCAAATTTTTAACAATTTTCTATTGATTTGAAGAAGTTTCGTTCTGGCCAAAATCTGGATTGTGTCTTTACCTTAACCTGATCCAACCGCAAGCTTCATTGTCTTCTTTATCTACGCGTAAAAGGTATCAGTACGTACGCCTATTGGTGTCATTTTCACCTTTGGTGGCTGGATATATCATCGATAATTTTGGCGTACCCATGATGTTTGTCTATATTTCGATGGTGCATATCATTTTATTATTCTACACGATTTACCGAAACTTCATTCGGCCTGCAGTCACATGGGTTCACCCATACGCCTATGTTCCACTTACCACGTTATTTATTGCCAATATTCTGCGAAATCGAGGGAACATTGGAAAAAAATGATGTTTTAGATCAGCTTTCGAATATTTCCATTGCTGTTAAGGTGCCAGTGACTATGTTGGTTTCATTATGTCAAAATTAATAGGGGTAAGTCATGGCCATTTCGACAGAAAGCAATATTACATTGGTAGAGCCTTTGGAAATGCGCAGTGCTATGGGCAAATTTCTGACTGGTGTAACGATTGTTACGATTACACAGGCTGATGGTACACCCTATGGCCTGACTGTTAATTCTTTCAATTCAGTTTCGTTAGATCCACCGTTGGTCTTGTGGTCACTAGATAACCGCAATGGTAATTTAAAGGCATTTCGTGATGCAGATGGATTTGTCGTTAACATAATGGCATCCGATCAGGCGGACTTATGTGGACGATTTGCAAGCCAGACACCAAATCGGTTTGATGGTGTCGCGTGGGAAAAAGGCGTTACAGGTCACCCAGTTCTAAATGGCTGTCTTGCGAGCTTTGATTGCCGTCATTGGACTGAGTATGAAGGCGGCGATCACACGATTTTCATTGGTGAAGTGATTACTATCAAACAAGAGGAAGGTTCACCAGCAGCCTATTTCAGCGGCAAGCTTGGTCACTATACCAGTTGATGCATACATCTCCTTCTTCAATTCTTGCTGATTTGGTTCTTCTTGGCGGAGGTCATGCCCAGATCGCAGTTTTGAAGATGTTTGCGATGAAACCTGTATCTGGCATTCGGCTGACGCTTGTAACGAATGATATGCGCACTCCCTATTCAGGGATGTTGCCTGGTTTTGTCGAAGGTGTGTGGAACGATGAGGACTTGCATATCGACCTAGCTAAATTGGCACAATTTGCTAATGCCCGCATAGTTCACGCCCCCTGTACGGGTATTGATGCCGAACATAAACGCCTTTTGTTCGATGATCGCCCCCCTCTTCGCTTTGACGTGCTTTCAATCAACATTGGCGGCCAACCTGCATTAGATGTCATTGATGGCGCTGCTGACCACGCTATTCCGGTAAAACCGATTGCACAGTTTCAACGCCGTCTTGATGAGGTGATAAAAACAAAACAAA
>NZ_CAXBVX010000051.1:0-14653 GCF_963979125.1 uncultured Candidatus Puniceispirillum sp. | reverse complement strand
CTGATGACAAACATCAAAAAACTTGCAATCAAAAACCGCCAGAACAACGACACTTCGGGCGCCACCACGCCAAGTTGCATTTTCAGCGGAAACCAGCTTGTAGACCATCCGAAAACAACAACGGCATAAAGAAAATAATCAAACAGCTTCATTATGGTTATCGTTCGTCAGACGGCGAAGATAAAGTCCAGTCGTTCGGATCAATATCCAGATAGGCTTCAATGGCTGCCGTCGCAATTACGGAAACGGTATCATGTTCGCGATCTGTCACATTCTGACCACCTTTGACCGCCAATACCTGTGCCTGCCCCCGCGGCAAGGTTGCGGCGACAGCCTTACAATCGACCTTATCAGGATTTTGAACACCAATAGTGACTTTGACCTGCATATCGTCATGATCAAACCCTAAAGAACGGAACAGAATCAATGAACTATGGTGCAAAGCATCCTGCACCGCACGGCACGCGGCTTTGGTGTAATCTTCGCCATAAAGGTCATTACCCATACCCATTTCCAGAATGATACGTTTCATGTGCCCGTCTCCGTTTGCGAAACGGAAGTCTGGCAACGTTCCATGTCAAAAGAAACAAGAACAGCAGCATTAGCAATAATTGTTTTACCGGCACCATCTGGCTTGGGCACATCTAATCCACCTTCGACAACGGCAACTGTACCGTGACCATAAGGCAAAACCGCCCTTACCGCGTCCGTATCAACTGCATCGGGCTTTTGCACCGCTATCTCAATATCAACAATCATGGCATCGCGGGGAAAATCAAAAGCATCAGCCATCGTCAGTGAATTGTGCCAAAGCGCATCCTTCAGGGCACGAACAGCAGCCTTTGTATAATCTTCAGCGCGCAGGGATGTTCCCATCCCAAGCTCCATAGCAACGCGTGTTTTGGCCATAAAATTCCTCATAAAGATTGCGCGGTTCATGTGGGCGCAACCATCTTAACTTTGCTAGATATGCACGAAACAGTCAGCTTATGCTAGCCCTTCGATAACCAAGCCTGAACATGTTGCCAAATCGGCCTACCCCACCCGTTCACTTTATGCAAGGATAGTGGTTTTTGTTTTGTTTCATCAATTGCCAAACATACTTTGAACATCCTTACCCCACCCAACATATACATTTTCAGTATCAACAATTACTGGGCGCTTCATCAATGTCGGATGGTCTTTTAGCAAAGTTAGTGGATCAGAATGTCTGGTTGCCTCATCAAAACCACGCCATGTTGTTGACTTTCTATTTATCATAACGTCGGCACCATGCATCGTTAGCCAGTTGTCCAGCAGATCATGAGGCACACCATCGGCGCGCACATCTATAACTGTTACGTCATGGCCATAAGCACGCAACGTTGCAATTGCCTTTTTACAGCTATCACAGGTCTTAAGCGCGTAAATCGTCAAGCTTGTATATGTCATTTTTCTTATCTCTTGATTTAGGGTTACTTACCCTTATGCAAACCTCTTAACTACCACAAGAATCGTATCCTAACTATAGATACCCTTCAGTTCAATTCTGGCATTTAGTTTGTATGTTTTGACATTTAAAAAATATTTTTCTAATTTAATTTTATCTTATGAATAGGAGATATTATGGAACATAAATATAAAGTTTTGATGCTTATAGGGGCATTTGTTTGCACAAATCCGGCTTCAGCATCCAGCTTTCTTCAAGATACTGATTATCTAAAACAACTGTCCGCTGAAGTTGCAAAAAACGCGGCCGAAAACTCGGCAAACCCGGAATCATCAACCGTTAGTTTTTTAAAAAATGAAGTATTGCAAAAAACCTACCGTTCATTTGAAACAGGTTTCAGCAATATGTTTGATAGTGCTGACGCAAATAACGAATTGACGATCGAAGGTGCTGACAGTTCTAAACCCAGCTTTACCCTCTCAACTGTTCGGGCACTTGGCGACGGATTATCCGATGGACAGTTCAATTTCTTCCAAGGGTCGTTCATGGCCAAGAAAAACCGTGACACAGTCAATCTTGGTATTGGCCGCCGGTTCTTGAGTGATGATGAAAGCTGGATGTATGGCGTCAATGCTTTCTATGATTATGAAATCAAATATGGGCATCAACGCGCCAGCATTGGCGGCGAAATGAAAAATGCAGCCTTTGAGGTTACTGCCAATAAATATGTTGCCATTTCTGGCTGGCAAAAGGGACTGAATGGTACCCAGGAGCATGCATTAGGTGGTTATGAAATCGAAATTGGTGGACAGGTGCCTTACATTCCAACAGCACGCATATTTGCAAAATCATGGCAATGGGACGGCAAAAAAGGTGCTGACACTAAAGGCAAAACATACAGCCTACAGCTGGCTGCGCCAGTCATGCCAAATATGATGCTTGAAGCAGGCCGCAAAGACTTGGACAACGCAAAAGACATAGATTTTGTCAATGTTACCTATAAGTTCAAATTAGGTGAAATTGACAAGGTCATTAATGACGCCCCGTTCATTTCCGACGAAGCCTTTGCCTCAACATCAATGAAAGCACATTTGCTCGACAAGGTGCGTCGTAAAAACCAAATCGTCGTCGAAAGCGGCTTCTCAAATAGCGCTGGAGGCGTCTAAAAATGAAACAGTTTATCGTATTTATGACAACTTTGTTTTTTGCTCTATCCTGGTCGCATCTTGGCCATGCTGTCACCGATAGTGGTTATACGCCTGTATGTGAGGGTGCATTCGAAACTGGTTCCGTTTGCCGTACAACGCCTGAACGTTATGAAGTGGTGATCTATGAAATGGGTGTTTGCACGGCGAACCCAATGTCAGGATCAAGCTTTAATCGCGATGTATGTTCGACAACGTTCACAAATACTGCTGGCTTTACGTATGACTTTGCCTCAGTGATTGGTAGCAATACTTCGCTTGAAGGTGTATCGGCAAGACCGGCTAACGGTACCTATAAATATCCTTATATGGTTATGGGCACTACATTTGGACTTCGGGCGTCTTTTAACGACGGTACCAATACTTATTACAGCGAAGCCGATCAGGACCTGAATACAACTGGTCCATCAGTCAATTTTTCAGAGTCTTTGAAAAATTTTGGCGATGATGATCCAAGCAGTGGCACCAATGCATGTGACCCCGAATATCTTAACGCACCTGTAGATGTAGGCACGATCAGCGCTTATCTGACCAACTCAACTCTTGTGAAACCAGGTTCATCGGACAAGGAAACTGTTGCAACTGGCCGTGGCAATAAAGTGCTATGCACAAATGCGGATCGGTTGGTTGGGATTATCAATTTGACCAATCCTTTCACCATCTCGGCAGACACTATCAACATGCAGTTTAACTTTAACATCACTAATTATGGTGTGCAGTTCTTCAATGAAGATAATAATACCGTACCCAATGATGTCGGAAGTGGCCCATTTTCTGGCTCGTTTGTGATTACAAACCGATAACAATAAACCAAAAACACACCTCAAATAAAGCGCGCCTATATGGCGCGCTTTTTCATGTTTAAATTTTGTGTTTCTTTCCAAACAACACCTCAAAACAATAGAGGCTAGTAGCCACTGAAGGTCCGATTAAGAACGCAAATAATATTGTTCCCAGACCAACTGTGCCCCCCAGATACCATCCAACAATCACTACCGATATTTCAATGCCGCTTCGCACCCATGCAATTGGCATATTGGTGAGCTGTTGCAACCCTGTCATCAACCCGTCACGTGGCCCTGGCCCCAGATTGGCAATAAGATAGATGCCACCTCCCAGACCGGTTACCAGCACCCCGATCAGCGCTTGCAAAGACTGCAATATAACGCCATCTGGTGTTGGCAGATAAGGCAAGGAAAAATCCAGCATCAAGGCAATAATGATTGCATTTGCAATGGTGCCAATGCCAGGAGTTTGGCGCAACGGAATCCATGTTAACAAGACACAGATACTTATAATAAAGGTTGCAAGTCCAATGCTCCACCCCGTCACATTGGTCACACCTTCGGCAAATACAGTCCATGGACTGACACCTGCGCCTGATGCCAGCAACAGCGCTTCGCCAAGGCCAAACAAGGCCAGCCCAATACACAGAAACACGAATGAAAGCAGTGGCGGGCGCAACGTCAGTGGCTTGGGGGCACTCCAGAACAAAGTTGGAATTTTTTTAATCGAAAGAAATGCGAACTTATCCGGCATCAGCTTTGGCTTTCTGTGAAATCATGAGCGGCTACGTGACCGACGAAGCAGATACAGGCCGGAGGCAACAATCAGACAACCACCTGCCAACGTAGATGGTGATGGCACCTCGGCAAAGATCAAGGCACCCCACATCATGGCAAAGACCAGCGTTAGATAATTCATCGGCGCCAAATCACTGGCTTCGGTGAGTTGCAAGGCCTGTATAAGCGTAAAATGTCCAATGCCACCAATCATCGGTATTAACATCAACATCATCACATCAAGGGCAGTTTCTGGTGTCACCCATATAAAGGGCAGGATGATCGAACTTACAATCGCCCCAAACCCTGCCGTATAAATCAAGGTTGTATAGGCGGATTCCGCTGCCCCCAAATATCGTGTCAAAATCGAATAGACCGCATAGCTAGCAGCAGCAGCAAGCGGCAAACAACTAGCAAGAGTAAATTGTTCTGCCTGTGGCTGGATGATAATCATCGCCCCCACAAACCCGATAATCAGACTAATGATGCGGCGAGGCCCCAAACGTTCTTTAAGAAAGATAACTGCCAGCACCGACATGATCATGGGCGCAATCTGAAAGATAGCTGTCGCTTGCCCCTGTTCAATAAACTGCAGGGCTTGAAAAAACAACATTGTCGTGACGAATAAAGCAACCGATCTTGCCAGCTGAATTTTTAAATTTGATGTTCGAAGCAATGTTGATAGATGCGGCGCAAACACAATTAGAATAACAACAAAATGCCCCGTATAACGCGCCCAAATAATCTCCAGAACGGGCAAACTTTGCGCCATATATTTAACAATGGCATCCATGCCCGGAAAACAAATCATCGATACCAGCATCAGCATAAAGCTGATCTGACGCGGGGTAAATTTTGCTTTGAACCACATTCCTGTTGCTTGCAACATAACGTAACGTTTTCCCTTAGCTGCTAACAACCAATGACGCATGCAGAATGCTCATCCACAACTGCCATTATTGTCTGAATGCAAAATCTAGTGAACGCCTAATATTATAATAAAGCAAAATATTTATGATCCATCCAAGATGGGAAATATCAGCCACATTAACTTTGACAATCTACTCTATCTGTGGAGTTCCCATTACGCAATTCTAGTAAATGGCCAAGAATGAACGGGATTAAGTCTGGAATATCACCCGCAATCATACCTGGCCCAAAATGGATAGCTGCATCGCCATGCATCCAAACGGCTGCACAACAGGCTTCAAAGGGGGGCATGGCTTGCGCAATCAAGCCGGCGACCAAACCGGCTAAAACATCGCCTGTACCAGCACTTGCAAGATAGGGGCTGGCATGAACATTCACGCTCATCCGACCATCTGGACTAGCAATAACTGTCTGTGCCCCCTTTAAAATAACGATGATGTTATGAGATTTTGCTACCTTATAAGCTCTTTCCTTTTTGCTTCCCGACACTTCAGAAAATGAACGATCAAACTCACCTTGATGAGGTGTTATCAATGTTTTCTGTGGAAACCTGCCTTGTGATAAGGCCACCATAATGGCTTCTGCGTCAAGCACCCAAAAGCAATCTCTAAATGCTTACGTTGAGACACTAGCGGTGCAAAAGCATCCAGTTCATGAAAAACACGATTGATATCGAGCGGACGCATTCCAAAAATAGACGGTAAATGTTTTATTGGCATAAAAGTCTCCTTTCATCTGTTATCATGACCATTATTGGCCACTCAAAAAAGTAACAAAGGTCAGTATTTTGATACTTTGATCTGGATCAAGAATCATAAAATTTTCGTAAAAAATTGTTGATGTGATGTCACGGAAGACTCATGACGCGCGGTTGATTCCACGCGCAGCACTGAGGAATTTGTCAGAGTATCTCAGGTGAATTTTACAAATCAGAAAGAACAAAAACACCAATAACTAGTTTAACAAACTGTTAAGGATTACCAGTTTCATAATAATTGCGGAAGTGGCGGGAGTGACGGGACTCGAACCCGCGGCCTCTGGCGTGACAGGCCAGCGCTCTAACCAACTGAGCTACACCCCCAAGCGGAAAAATAAACGCGGTGCTTTTTCAAAACTGCACCATTCGCTTAAGGTGTGCTTGGTCTAAATCAGTGCATGACAACTGTCAAGACGAAGTGCAACGGAACCTGTCTTTTTTCTTATTTTTCCGTTCTTTTTATCGGGATTGCGCGCTATATCATATCTTCAATTGCTTTTGAGGATGATGGCTTGATGCTTTCGACGTTTTTTACATTCTTTACACGCATCTTTCAGGCGTTCCTGGCCATTTTACTGCTAGGTTTCATTTCTGTTGGCATGCTTGCCACACATGGCATCTACACCGCAGAAACAACAAATTATGCACAGTACCGCCCTCAGGCCGAGGCCGAATGCGCCAGCGCCGCCGATGTGCCCCTGTGTGTCAGCGAAACCCTAGCAGATATGGGGTCAGTCAAACTGATCTTGGGACTTGGTATATCGGCTGGCATCATAGCAACCATTATTCTGATTATATGGATTCGTAACTGGATGCGGAATCGACCAAAAGATACTGTCGATAACAGCTAGGCTTTACCTGCATATATATCACCAAAATCCATGGTTACTTTACCACTGACCGTCATTGTCTTTGGCGCCAGCGTTTTGGCAAAACGGGTTATATTTTCATCGATCAACTTTTCAACAAGACGTTGACTGTTTTCATCAGGAAATTCCCACACGACAATGCTGACATGTGGTGCCTGTTTGTTGCTTAACCCCCGAAACCGTACACCAGGTGCCTGCTGAAGTAATTCAGGCCATTTTGTTTGCAAGATAGACTCAAAAAGCTCACATTCTTCAGCTGATGGAAACGTACGGATAAAAACCTTCATGAACATCGATGACTCTCCCAAATAATGCAGATTACACAGCTGATAACACAGCTTAGTCAGGCAACTTTTTCAGTATATCTAATAAACTATTTCTTATAGTACCAAGCTTTTGTCTTAACTGAATATTTTCATCTTCAAGCGCCAGTTCGCGCGCGCTTCTTGGCTTTCGGGCATCTGATTGATGTTGGGAAATTCCTGCCGCAAGGTCAGCCTTACAACTATTATAAACCAGAATGGCCTCAGTTGATCCATTCTCCAGCTTGCATTGATGGGCAGATGCTAATGACGGTAACAAGCTAACAGTAATAATTAATAACGGAATAAAAACACGCATAAACACAGCCTTAACAAGGATAATACCACACTAGACTAGCGAAACATTATCAATGGTCAATGCCTGTGGTAGGGCCAAAAGTCAAAACTGTGCCGATATTTACCAAAGGGGTGGTGGGGGATGGTGGGTGCTGAGGGGCTCGAACCCCCGACCTATTCGGTGTAAACGAATTGCTCTCCCAGCTGAGCTAAGCACCCATTTGATGTCACAGGATATACTCTGTCACTAGCATTCTTTTCAATGATTATCATGCAAACAATTGATTAGCATAATTAGTCAATGACAACGCCGACCTTTATATAAGGTCGGCGTTGAAAAAGATATATAATTTTAGCTGTTAACAGCTTCTTTCAAAGGAGCACCCGCTTTAAATTTAGGCTGCTTTGATGCTTTAATTTGAATGGTTTCACCTGTTCTTGGGTTACGGCCAGTAGTGGCGGCGCGATGCGCAACAGAAAAAGTACCAAATCCAACAATTCTTACATCGCCACCTGATTTTAAGGCGCCTTGGATGCTTTCAAAAACAGCGTCAACTGCCCGACCCGCATCAGCTTTAGTCAAACCTGATGACTCAGCAACATCAGAGACAAGATCATTTTTGTTCATGGGAACCCCCTCTTTGGTAGTGTTAATTGTTTAACTTATCACGAAAAATAACACATTTATTCACCAAAACACCAAATAAAAACACGTGATTCAGTCATAAATTTAGAAAAAACCTAACGAAACCACCTAATTTCTGCACAAAACAGAATTAATGGGCGACAATATCGTCGCCCGCCTCATCTGATTTAGGTAATTTAACAGTCGCTTGGCTTTCAGTAGTAGATACAACACCTATCGACATTGGCAAAGGCTCTTCGACAAGCGCAGCGGACAGAGCCTCATCAACCATTGCCACCGGAATGATCGTCAGACCTTCTTTTACATTATCGGGTATCTCAACAAGATCTTTTTCGTTTTCCTTGGGTATGAGAACCGTTGTAAGGCCGCCACGAAGCGCCGCCAGCAACTTTTCCTTGAGGCCGCCAATTGGCAATACCCTGCCCCGCAAGGTGATTTCGCCTGTCATCGCCACATTCCGGCGAACAGCTATGCCAGTGACTGCCGAAATGATCGATGTTGCCATGGCAACACCTGCAGAAGGCCCGTCCTTAGGTGTCGCACCTTCAGGAACATGCACATGCAAATCATGTTTGGCCAGACTTTCAAGATCAATGCCATATGTTTCTGCCCGTGACTTTATAAAAAATTCGGCAGCCTGAATTGATTCCTTCATGACATCGCCTAATTTACCCGTGGCGCTGACCTTGCCTTTACCTGGCACACGCACAGCCTCAATCTGCAGCAATTCACCACCAACTTCAGTCCATGCAAGGCCTGTGGTAACCCCGACCTGATTCTCTTCCTCGATTTCGCCATGGCGGAATTTGGGCACACCAAGATAATCGTCAAGGTTTTCGGCTGTGACATTAGCCGATGTAGCTTCACCACTAACAATGGCTGTCACTGCCTTACGCGCAACCTTGGCAATTTCGCGTTCCAGATTACGAACACCAGCCTCACGCGTATAGCGCTGAACCATCATGCGTATCGCATCATCAGAAATCGACAATTCACCATCTTTCAAACCATGATCTTCGATCTGACGGCTCATAAGATGCCGTTTGGCAATTTGCAACTTTTCATCTTCCGTATAACCAGACAGACGGATGATCTCCATCCGGTCCATTAATGGCTGTGGCATGTTTAATGTATTGGCGGTCGTGACAAACATCACGTTCGACAGATCAAATTCAACTTCCATATAATGATCAGCAAAACTGTTATTTTGAGCTGGATCCAGAACTTCCAGCAATGCAGACGTTGGATCACCACGCCAGTCAGCGCCCAATTTATCAATTTCATCAAGTAAAAACAGCGGGTTGTTTGATTCCGCCTTTTTCATGCCCTGAACAATTTTACCAGGCATTGATCCAATATAGGTACGCCGATGACCACGTATTTCAGCTTCATCACGAACACCGCCTAGGGCCATGCGCACATATTTACGCCCAGTCGCCCGTGCAATCGACTTACCAAGCGATGTTTTACCAACCCCCGGCGGGCCAACCAAACACAGAATCGGGCCTTTCATGCTACGCGTACGCTGTTGCACCGCCAGAAATTCGATAATACGATCTTTGACCTTGTCCAGACCATAGTGATCGGCATCCAGAATTTCCCGTGCGGCTACAATATCCTTTTTTAGCCGCGTCGCCTTTTTCCAAGGCAAAGCCAGCATCCAATCAAGATAGTTGCGAACAACTGTGGCTTCGGCACTCATAGGCCCCATATTGCGCAGCTTTTTCAGCTCCGCATTCGCCTTTTCCCGTGCCACTTTCGGCATTTTCAGATCAGCAAGTTGTACTTCAAGCTCATCAAGCTCATTGCCGCCGTCCTCGCTATCACCAAGCTCCTTCTGGATCGCTTTCATCTGCTCATTCAGATAATATTCGCGCTGGGTCTTTTCCATCTGGCGTTTAACCCGATTGCGAACGCGCTTTTCAACTTGCAAAGCACCAATTTCGGTTTCCATGGCGCCAAAAACCTTCTCCAGACGCTCATGAATATCCAAAATTTCCAGTAATTCCTGTTTTTCTGCGATCTTGACTGACAGATGCGACGCGATCATGTCTGCAATCTTGTCAGCCTCATCAACCTGCTCAATCGCATTAAATACTTCTGAGGCGATTTTTTTGTTCAGCTTCAGATATTGTTCAAATTGCTGAACCGTTGTTGCGGCCAGCGCTTCGGTATCAGCACCAAGATCGCCAGTCTGATCCAAATGTGTGGCTTCAACCGTCAGAAATCCATCGTCTGCATTCAAACTGTTCATATTCAGCTCGACGCGATCACCACCTTCAACCAGCACCTTGACCGCACCATCTGGCAGTTTCAAAAGTTGCAGAATTGATCCAACTGTTCCCACACGATGCAAGCCTTGGGCATCTGGGTCTTCTATATCAGCTTCGGTCTGCGTAACCAGAATGATTTGCTTTTCTTCAGCCATCACCGCTTCAAGCGCCTTGATCGATTTTTCACGACCAACAAACAGGGGGACGATCATATGCGGAAACACAACGATATCGCGTAAAGGCAGAATAGGAAGCGCAATTGAAGATTTGTCTGACATCAGCTAGGGTCCTCGGTATTCAATTTGTTCACACAGACGTGTTGCCTGCCATTTTCATATGGGCAGTACAGCACTGATTTCAAGACTATGAAGACGGAAATGCGACCTTAGGCGCTACTATCAGCTTCTTTGGATTTTTTTTGCATGAACGACCAACGGTTGCGCACCACCTTCGACAACATCGCCGTTGATAACCACTTCTTCAATATCGTCACTAGTCGGTATATCGAACATGGGTTCCATAAGAATGTTTTCCATGATTGACCGCAAACCACGCGCACCTGTTTTTCGGGCAATCGCTTTTTGCGCTACAGCCCGAAGCGCATCGTCACGAAATTCAAGACGCACATCATCCATCTCGAACAACTTTTCATACTGCTTGACCAGCGCGTTTTTCGGTTCAGTCAGAATCCGCACAAGCGCTTCTTCATCAAGGTCTTCAAGCGTTGCAATCACTGGCAAACGACCAACAAATTCTGGAATAAGTCCGAATTTAATCAGATCTTCTGGCTCCAGCGATCCTAAAAGTTCGCCTATTTTGCGATCATCTGGGTCACGCACATCAGCCCCAAAGCCAATGCCCGCACCCGTATCACGACCAGCAATCAGCTTATCTAATCCAGCAAAAGCACCACCACAGATAAACAGGATATTGGTTGTATCAACCTGCAAGAATTCCTGCTGGGGATGCTTTCTACCACCTTGCGGAGGGACAGACGCAACCGTACCTTCCATAATTTTCAGCAAGGCTTGCTGAACCCCCTCACCTGATACGTCGCGGGTGATAGACGGATTATCGGCTTTGCGCGAAATCTTATCGACCTCATCGATATAGACAATGCCGCGCTGTGCACGTTCAACGTTATAATCGGCTGCCTGTAACAGCTTCAGGATGATATTTTCGACATCTTCACCAACATAACCAGCTTCGGTCAATGTTGTGGCATCCGCCATGGTAAAGGGCACATCAAGCATCCGCGCCAATGTTTGTGCCAAAAGCGTTTTACCACAACCCGTTGGACCAACCAGCAGAATGTTTGACTTTGAAATTTCCACATCGCCTGTTCGTCCGGCATTGGCCAAACGTTTGTAATGATTATGCACAGCGACTGATAGCACACGCTTTGCCCGTGACTGACCAATCACATAACCGTCCAGCACCGCCAATATATCAGCTGGTGTTGGCACACCGTCATGGCTTTTTGATAAAGCAGATTTATGTTCTTCGCGAATGATGTCCATACATAATTCGACGCATTCATCGCAAATAAACACTGTTGGTCCGGCGATGAGTTTACGAACTTCATGCTGGCTTTTCCCGCAAAAAGAACAGAACAGCGTGCTTTTATCGCTATCTTCTGATTTTGCCATCTAACGGCTCCTGACGATTCTCTAGCGCTGAAATGACTAAACTAGCCTTTTTCAACAATTATCAACATAGTCTAAAACTGCCTTACATGCAGTTACAATTTAAAACTGTCTATTACCCGCAAAAACCGTGCCTATAATGCTGATCTTGGTCAATTTGTTGCCAAAAAGCCACATTTGCAGATATCTGAACTATTTGGTTTTTTCATCTTTTCCAGCCGGGCGTTTCTCGACAACTTCGTCAATCAGGCCAAATTTTTGCGCGTCCTCGGCGGTCATGAAGGTGTCGCGCTCCATAATTTTTTCAACATCTTTCAATGTCTTGCCTGTATGCTTAACATACATGCCATTCAGCCGTTTGCGCAGATCAAGAATTTCCTTGGCGTGGATTTCAATATCACTTGCCTGTCCTGAAAAACCACCTGATGGCTGATGTGTCATGATCCGGGCATTTGGCAAAGAATACCGCTTGCCTGCGGCACCAGCCATGAGCAATAACGATCCCATAGACGCCGCCTGCCCCATGCATACGGTTGAAACGTCGGGGCGGATATATTCCATCGTGTCATATATCGCCAGACCCGAGGTCACGATACCGCCTGGGGAATTGATATACATGGAAATATCTTTGGTCGGGTTTTCGGACTCTAGAAACAATAACTGCGAACACACAAGCGACGCCGTAACATCATCAACAGGACCATTCAGAAAAATAATACGTTCTTTAAGAAGCCGCGAAAAGATATCATACGAGCGCTCGCCACGGTTGGTCTGTTCAACGACCATCGGCACCAGATTAGCCATCGGATCAACATTCGACTTAGCTACTTCAAAATCACGCATTATATTCTCCTGCAGTGGGTAAATAGCTTGCGGCTCAACAAGCATAAAAGAAAATCCAGACATCGGCAGGCACCGATGCCGAATAAGGACTATATGGGAAATAAAGAAGCGGGTTCAAGATTATATTGAACCCGCTTGTACTTATCTGAACAAAATCACTGCCTCACTGGCAACAATCATTGTATATTTATGATGTCTTCTTGGCAACTTTCTTAGCAGGCGCCTTTTTGGCAGCGGCTTTTTTCTTGTCAGCCGGCTTTTTTGCTGCTGGCTTTTTGGCCGCTTTTTTTGCAGTTTTCTTTGCCGGCGCTACTTCTTCAGGAGCCTTATACAAAGTATCGGTATCAGTTGTAACCTCAGTTACTTTCGCCAACTCCAGAATGTAATCAATAACTTTGTCTTCAAAGATTGGCCCCGCCAACTGTTGCAAAGCTTGCTGGTTCTTCTGGAAATATTCCATCACCATCTGCTCTTGACCCGGATAGCGACGCGCTTCTTCAATAACAGCGCGCTGGGTATCAGCTTCAGTTACCTCAATTTTGCTGTCACGGCCAATTTCCGTCAGCAATAGACCAAGGCGAACACGACGTTCAGCAACTGATTTTGCTTCAGCTTTGGCATTATCATCCATGCCTTCATCAGCAGCTGGATGATCATGGTCATGGTCATGGTCATGGTCGTGATCATGATTATGTTCAGACGCGGCAGGGTTCATTGCCCGCGCGACTGACTCATATTCTTGCTTGAACAGTGATGGCGGCACATCAAATGCCTCACCATCGGCAAGACCATCAAGCACGTTCTTTTTGACAGCCTGACGCAGTGCAGTTGCATGCTGGGCACCAAGCTGTTCACGGACAGCTTCTTTTAGCGCGTCAATCGTCTCAAAACCAAGTCGTGTCGCCAAATCTTCATCGATTTTCGCGTCACCAAGTTCACGCATGGCAGTCACTTTGGTTTCAAACACCGCGGCTTTACCAGCCAAATGTGGTGCCTGATAATCCTCAGGGAAAGACACCTCTACGTCGCGGCTTTCACCTGCTTTCACACCGATCAAGCCATCTTCAAATCCGGGAATAAAGCTATTCGAGCCAAGTTCCAGCGAATGCCCTTCGGCAGCACCACCTTCAAATGGTTCGCCGTCAATCTTGCCTACGAAATCGATGATAACAATATCACCCTTTTTGGCGGCGCGCGGCTTGGCCACTTCAACACTTGGGCGGTTTTCGCCAGCAATCGTTGTCAGCGCTTCATCAACCTGCGCTTCATCAACAGGCAAAATTGGTTTCTCAATCGATAATTTGCTCAGATCAGGGATTTTAATCTCCGGCATGATCTCACATGTAAAGATCGCTTCCAGATCCTTGCCATCTTCATACGACTTGATGTCAACGGATGGCTGGCTGGCCAGATTAAGACCATTATCTTCAACAGCTTTGCGCGCACCTTCGTCAAGCGCCGCCTTGATCGCATCACCTTGTACCTGGGTACCAAAGCGTGTTTTCACAACGGCCATTGGGACCTTGCCTGGACGAAAGCCCGGCATATTTGCGGTTTTAGCAATTTCGGCAAGTTTGGCCTGCGTTTCGGTTTCGATATCGGCAGCGGTTATCGTAATGGCGAATTCGCGCACCAGACCTTCACTTTTGGTTTCGGCAATATTCATCGAACAGGTGCTTCCTTTTCAATTAGATCAAAACCGTCTGAATGAAAACGGATACTTAATCTTTAATTTGTTACCTGATCACCCAAACAACCTACGTTTCACAATCGTTCAACGGGAGGTGGATGATGCCCTATCATTCCCTATTCAGCCTTGTGGTACGGGCGGAGGGACTTGAACCCCCACGACTTTCGCCACTGGTACCTAAAACCAGCGCGTCTACCAATTCCG
>NZ_CAXBVX010000050.1:0-14693 GCF_963979125.1 uncultured Candidatus Puniceispirillum sp. | reverse complement strand
ATGATTATTCTTGTATCACTTGTGCAAGGCATAACAGAATTTCTGCCCGTGTCATCATCTGGACATCTTGTTTTGCTTCCTATTCTGACTGACCAACCCTATCAGGGACGGACAATCGATGTTGCCGCGCATGTGGGGACCCTGTTTGCTGTTATGTTTTTCTTGCGTGTTGAAATCACCCGCATTGTTATTGGTATAGGTAGCTTTGGCAGACACAATAAAAGTGATGCGCGACTTGGTTTGATGCTGATCGCCGCAACAATCCCCGTTATAGTTGCTGGATTTTATGTTAATTATGCCAACTGGAATTGGCTGACGGCAATTGAGACGCTGGCATGGTCAAATCTGATTTTTGCTGGTTTACTATGGGGCGCTGATCGCTATGGCGTGACAGTAAACAACATGAAGACAATGCGTTTTTCTTCTGCCATATTTATTGGCTTTGCGCAGGTTTTTGCGCTGGTACCTGGTGCATCTCGTTCTGGTGTTACCATGACAGCTGCACGAATATTTGGGTTTGACCGCGTTACCGCCGCTCGTTTTTCATTATTGCTTTCACTACCGACCATTGCCGGTGCTGGTATTTTGAAAACCAAAGACCTTGTCAGTGATGGTGATCTGGTATTGGGTGGTGACGCCGTACTGGTCACTTTATTTTCAGGCTTGTTGGCATTCATTGCTATGCGGGCGATGATAGCTTGGCTGGCACGCGCCAATTTCAATATTTTTGTGTATTATCGGCTGGTGCTTGGCATTGTTTTGTTATGGGCGGTGCAGACAAACCTGATTACGCAGATGGTATAATCAGGTTTGAATCAGGTTCAGCGTGAAAACTGGCCGCCAGGGCGAAACCGTGCAAGATAGCTGGGTAAAATTGCATCCATGCTGGTTGCTGTGATGCCCATATCAGCAAGACTTAGTGCATTTTTGGCAACAATATTATCCATTTTTAATAATTTAACCTGATCAACAGTGACAGGTGGTGATGGCAACAGTCCGGCAAATACAGCTCCCAAAGACATTAAGCTAAGCGGCACTGGTAACAACAAACGTCGACGCCTGGTCTGCAATAAGGTGATTTCCATCAATTGACGGAATGAATAGATATCCGGACCGCCAAGTTCAAAAACCTTGCCACGTGGTTTGATTTTTATTTTCCTGATACCTACACACGCTTCGATAGCAGCAACCACATCGCCAACATAAACCGGTTGCATCCGCATTGAACCACCACCAGGTAAAGGCAAAGCCGGCGCTTTAACAGCCATGCCAGCAAAGCGGTTAAAGAAACTATCACGTGGTCCAAAAACGATTGAAGGCCGCAGAATTATGCCATCTGGAAATGCACTATGCAAACCAGCTTCGCCTGCCGCCTTGGTACGCGCATAAACACTGGGTGAGTTTGCATCCGCACCAATAGCTGAAATATGAATGACATCAGTCACATCATGTTTCGTGGCCAGCATACCAATCTTGCCAGGCAACACCCCCTGCAAGGCATCAAAACGCTGACCACCTGTTTCGGCAAGGATGCCAACAAAATTTATAACCGCATCAGCTGGTTTTATAACTGACTCAAGGATTTCATCATTAAGCGCATCGCCGGACACCAACGTAATCTGACCAACATGACCCATCGGTTTCAGATATTTGGCGCGCTCGGCATTACGGCACAAAACAATGACACGCATTCTAGCCCGCGCCAGCATTTCTACTGTGGCACGGCCGATAAAGCCTGATCCGCCAATTACTGTCACTGTCTTTTGCATATTCATCACTCTTAAACTCAAATACCACAGTCACTCTGCATGACCGATTGCTTACTGACTAAAATTCAACCTATATGGAAATGGTATTACCACCTCATATGTACAATGGTGATAGCAAAAGCAACAAGCAAAAACCGGATTAAAAAGGGAAACAAAAACTAAAGCTGCCCATAGAGCATCAGAATTCAGCCAATCCACCTGAAAATTGTTTGACAGCCAAGCTTTTAGGACTATTCTCTCGCACTTATTAACACCAGACTATTGTTGATAAATTGCCCAGGTGGCGGAATTGGTAGACGCGCTGGCTTCAGGTGCCAGTGGCCGCAAGGTCGTGGAAGTTCGAGTCTTCTCCTGGGCACCATGTAAAGTTGAAATCTACATCCGAATTATTATCCAGTGTTTTCAACTGGAATGAAATAACGTAGCAGACATGAAAGCATCAAACGATGGCAGTACATATTTATAAAGACGACCTGCCTGCCAGCATTGACCTTGGTAAAATTGTAGCCATTGATACCGAAACCATGGGATTGAAAACGCACCGCGATCGCCTTTGCCTAGTGCAATTATCCAGCGGTGATGGAAACGCACATTTAGTGCAAATCAGCAATCCTGTTAAACCAAGCCCTGTGTTGGCAGCGTTACTAGCTGATCCGGGTGTTACCAAACTTTTCCATTTTGCGCGTTTTGACCTTGCCGCCCTAACACATTACATTGGCCCCATCGAGGGCGATATTTACTGTACAAAAATCGCATCAAAACTAGCGCGCACTTATACAGACCGACATGGTCTGAAGGATTTATGTCGCGAATTAATACAGACTGATATTTCAAAACAGCAACAATCATCAGATTGGGGTGCTGATACCCTGAGTAGCGATCAGCAGAATTATGCGGCTGGTGACGTTTTGTATTTGCATGCGATCCGCGAAAAACTCTCGCAGATGCTTGAACGTGAAAATCGTATGACACTTGCCACCGCCTGTTTCGACTTTTTAGTAACGCGCGCAAAGCTGGATCTTATCGGCTTTGACGAGGTGGATATTTTCCATCACTGATACATCATGAGCGTCATGGAAACGCCATGAGGTTGCTCAGAGGACTTTGAATGGCATCTGATAATAATGATATGTCACACAAGAAACTAAACCGCTTTACGCCAAAAAAGCGTGATTCGTCTGTTGAAAAATCCACTTTTATGCGCCCTAGCATTCTTCTGACTGGTGCTGGTTTGATTGCTCTTGCCGCCGCAGTTGGGTGGCTTAGCCTGTTTACCAAAACAAGTGATGTTCGTGTCAGTATCAAAAATATTGAAGTGGCTGATGATGGGGCGACACAATTAACCGGTGCGCGCTACCGAGGCACGACAAAAACAGGTAAAACCTATGAAATCACCGCCACCAACGCCATTGAAGAAAATAATGGTAGCGGCGTTATCCAGATGGTTGAACCCACTGGCTTTATCACCCAGTCAGATGGTGGACGAATCAATATAACCGCCTTGAATGGCGCATTTTCAAAATCCGACAGTTTGGTCGATCTCAAAGGCATGGTTGTTCTTAAACAAACCAAGCAAAATGTGATAATGACGACCGAAGCATTGCGCGCCAATATTGATGCAGGTGAGATGCAATCCGATCTACCTGTCAAAGTGACGTCACCTGACGCACATATAACAGGACAAAATATTCGTGTCACTGATCATGGAAATGTGATGATGTTTGGCGGCACAAGCAAATTAACTCTACATAATATCAAAATGACCAACTAGGCTGGTAAGGCCAGTCAAGGAATAGACAGGACTTGTTATGAAGGTTTTAAAAATTTTATCTCGTAATCTTGCGCTATTTGCTTTGCCGCTCGCTATAAATGTTGGAATGACGATGACCGCAAATGCGGCAGACAAACAAGCCGACACACAGAATGCACCTGTCACGATTGAGGCCTCCGATTTTCTAGAATGGGATCAGAATAAGGGACTTTATTTAGCCAAAGGCAATGCGATAGCTACGCAACTTGATATGCGCATCTCGGCAGATCGCTTGGAAGCAAGCTATGATCCAGCATCAGACGGGCGCGAAATTAATGTGATGACCGCAATCGGAAATGTGTCTTTTATCGATGGTGACAATACCGCGATGGGTACGCGCCTTGTATATGACCTTCAATCCAGTATTTATTCGGTGTTTGGTAAGAACGCAAAAGTGACCAGCCCGAATGGTATCATGACCGCAACAAAAAAAATCACCTATGACGAGTCCAACCCAGCCAAAGCAAAGATTACCGGTATTGGTAAAGCCAATTATACCGCCAATGATGGGCGTATTGTAGCTGGCGATGAAATTATCGCTTTTACAAATGAAGCTGGTGATCTGCAAACACTTGATGCAACTGGCAATGCCTATGTTCGCACCGTTGACAATCAAACCGCCACTGGTGACAAGGTCAATTATGATTTCAACACGTCAATTGCCATTCTAACAGGTAATGTCGAATTAATCGAAGGCCAGAATATCATGCGCGGATCTCGTGCCGAAGTGGATTTTAACAGCGGTATCAGCCGATTGCTATCTGACGGTCAGGGTGGACGTGTAACCGGCATTATGGTTCAATAACAATGTTAAATTTTGAATATTTTTCATATGGATGCGTCAACAATGGATAAATGGACCAACCAGCAAGGGTTTTCTGCATCTGCACCGCGGCTGGTGAATCAAAATACGGGCTTGCAGGCAACAGGCATTGGCAAAAGCTTTGATCAGCGCCGTGTCGTGCGCAATGTCACTTTGAGCTTACAACGTGGTGAAGCTGTTGGTCTGTTGGGACCAAATGGCGCAGGTAAAACCACCACCTTTTATATTCTGGCAGGTTTGTTGGCCGCCGATGAAGGCAGCGTAAAAATTGATGGCCAGAATGTAACAAATATGCCGGTTTTTCAGCGTGCCCGGCTTGGTATTGGATATCTGCCTCAAGAATCGAGCATTTTTCGTGGCCTGACTGTCGAGCAGAATATCTTAGCTGTGCTTGAAACGCTTGATGAACCGGAAACGGACCACGCATCGATGCTTGATGATCTGATGGCAGAATTTGGCATTGCACATCTTCGCAATACGCCCTCAATCAATCTGTCTGGTGGCGAGCGACGGCGGCTTGAAATTGCCCGTGCTTTGGCAGCGCGCCCAACATTCTTGTTACTTGATGAACCGCTTGCAGGCATTGACCCCATAGCTTTGGGCGAAATACGTGGTCTTATCCGCCAGCTTTTGGATCACGGGCTAGGCGTTCTCATAACCGACCATAATGTTCGCGAGACACTGGATGTTGTTGATCGCGCCTATATTATCCATGATGGCGCCGTCATGATGGAAGGTAACCCCGAAGAGGTGGTTCAACATAGTGGCGTGCGTGAAGTCTATCTTGGTGAACGATTTAGCCGCTAAAGCACATAGACAATAATACATCGAGTGTATCGATTTCAAAACATAACCTTGACAGGCACCTGCACCGCAACTAGGTTGCGCGACTTCTGGAACACCTGACGAACCAGACAAACGAATCTCAAGACGCTTTTTACTGGCTTATACCCACATTATATCTGGACAGGTTTTCAAATGACAGAAGGTAGTTTTATTGAGCAGCAACAGATACTTGTTGGCCTCAAAGTAACCAGCAAAAAACACCTTATCGAAGCACTATGTGCCCATGCCGCCAAAGCGCATAATATCGAATCGCGTGATATTTGTGCAGCGGTGATGAAGCGTGAACGACTTGGCAGTACTGGTGTGGGCAATGGTGTGGCGATCCCGCACGCAGCTATCAGTTCAGTTGATAAGCCGATTGCCGTGATGGCGATACTTGACACCCCTATTGCCTTTGATTCTGCTGATGGAAACGATGTTGATATTGCCTGCTTGGTGATTGGTCCGGAAGGTAGCGATCAAGCTCAACTCAAGATGCTGTCATCCGTTTCACAAGTACTTCGCAAGGCAAATAGCTGTTCCAAACTTCGCGAAGCTCAATCTTCGGCCGATGCGCTCATAGCTATTCAGCATATAACGCAGCCCAAAGCTGCCTGATTATCCTGATTATCCTGATTATCCTGATTATCCTGATTATCCTGATTATCCTGATTATATTGTCTTTCATATAAGACCAAAACAAAACCCCGCATCAGCTTTACAAAGGCCGAGGCGGGGTTTTGTTTTAGGTGATTTGGTGGAGCTAAGCGGGATCGAACCGCTGACCTCTACAATGCCATTGTAGCGCTCTCCCAGCTGAGCTATAGCCCCTTATCCAAATCAACAGCCGCAATATGTGCGGCCGCGCATGTTTATCGCAGGCGTTAGTGTTGGCGCAAGCAAAATATATCAATCACTCACAATTCATCCAACAAAGGACGAAAAAGGGGGTTAGGTATCATCCCTATTGTCAAGATTCGGAAGCAACTCGTCATCTTCGGTGATCTCATCCTGAATGATGCCTGGTCCGTCAGCATCCTCGGCAACGTCATCTTCTTCGTCATAATCGAGGGCATCATCTTCTACGCCAGTAGCATCGTTTTGCTCGGCATTCTCGTCATCACCGTCTTCATTGTCATGAATATTGTCATCCTGATCTTCAATATCGGCCGTTTTTGCTGCCTGAGCTTTACTAGCAGCCGATTTTACCGCGCTTCGCCCTTTACGGCTGGTGAGTAAATTTTCAAGACTGAACTCAGTGGAACAGCCAGGGCAAATGATAGGCGTTCGTTTAAAATCATAGAACTTCATGCCACATGACAAACAAGCCCGCTTTATTCCAAGATCTGCTTTAGCCATTCCAACTAACCCTTTGCATATTTACTACATATGGTTACGCAAAATTTGTAATAGGGATTTGAAACAATTTAATGAACCTGTCAAAACAAATTTTTAATCAGCATGCATTTTATTGTGCTCTTGCGTAATCAGTTGGAATCGTAACAAGCGCGGTTAGGACAGCAATGTACCCACCTGCCTAAATTTAATATTTTGCCACAATCAATCTTACCATATTTGCGTCATCAGCCTACATAATGCTATATCAAGCTTTATTTGAATATTGTGATGGCAACCTGTGTCATGATTAGCAAATTCAATAACCCCTTATTTTGGGCGCAGGATAAAGTCATGTCGATACAGACAAATCTTAGCTTATCATCTCAAAAATCAGCTGCACTTGGTGGCATAGTTGATGTGCCAGGCGATAAATCAATGTCGCATCGGTCTCTGATCCTTGGCAGCTTGGCTATCGGCACGACCAAAGTCACTGGTTTGCTTGAAGGTGCTGACGTGTTGGCCACCGCCGATGCAATGTCAGCGCTTGGTTCAGATATTGAACGCCTTGATGACGGTACTTGGGTCATTGTGGGACAAGGTCTTCATGGCCTTGAAGCGCCAGAAAAGGCACTTGATCTTGGCAATTCGGGTACTGGCGTTCGATTGCTTATGGGTGTTGTTGCTAGCCAGCCCATCACCGCGACATTTACTGGCGATGCCTCGTTAAGCGTGCGCCCTATGGCGCGTATCACCGATCCATTGCAACAAATGGGAACCTTAGTTTCCAGCCGTGATGGCGGCCTTTTGCCCGTGACAATTACGGGCCAGAACGAACCCATGGCGATTAGTTATGAAAGTCCAGTAGCATCAGCTCAGATCAAGTCAGCTATCTTACTTGCCGGCCTGACTGCACGCGGCGATACCGAAATCATCGAACCACATGCGTCACGCGACCATACTGAAAGCATGCTTCGTCATTTTGGTGCCACAGTCGAGCAGACAGTGCATGAGGATGGCACACATCATGTCAGGCTTCATGCTGGCGCCCAGTTGATCGCGGCAGACATTACGGTACCGCGTGATCCGTCATCTGCCGCTTTTCCCATGGTCGCCGCATTGCTGACCAAGGATAGTGACATCACCTTGCCAGCGATTGGCATGAATCCACTTCGTACCGGTTTGATAACAACTTTGATTGAGATGGGTGGTGATATAACCATGCTTAATACACGTGATGAAGGCGGCGAACCGGTTGCCGATTTGCGAATCCGTCACAGTGATCTGCATGGCATTGAAATACCTGCTGTGCGGGCGGCATCTATGATTGATGAATTTCCGATTCTGTCGGTGGCCGCAACACAAGCAGAAGGCACTACGATCATGAATGGTGTTGCCGAGCTCAGGGTCAAGGAAACTGACCGCATCAAGGTTATGGCTGATGGGTTGGTGGCTGCTGGCGCCATTGTCAGTTATGATGACGAAACTATGACTGTGACTGGCTGCCCGATTGCGGGTGGCATAACGGTTGACTCACAGCATGATCACCGAATCGCAATGTCATTTCTAACCCTTGGTTTGGTCGCAGATGCGCCGGTCAATGTTGACGGATGCGAGACGATCAATACAAGCTTTCCAAATTTTGCCACGATCATGCAGAACGCGGGCGCCAATATCGCCATTATAAATCCATGATTATCGCGGTTGATGGTTCAGCCGCTAGTGGTAAGGGTACGCTTGCCAAACGGCTTGCTGCCCATTTTGATCTTGACCATCTTGATACGGGTTCTTTGTATCGCATGGTTGGACTTGCTGTCCTTGAACAGGGAATAAACCATGAAAATATAAATGAAATACAAGTGGTTAATATAGCTAGCGCACTTGATCTTTCTATCAGCCCTGATCAAAGAATACGGAATGACAAGGTTGCAAAAATGGCTTCGATTGTGGCTACCATACCATCTGTTCGCGCCTGTCTGCTTGACCTGCAACGTAACTTTGCCACGCACCATTCTGCCGCTGGCGGGGCTGTTCTTGATGGCCGTGACATTGGAAGTGTTGTTCTGCCAGATGCCGATTATAAATTCTTTGTTGACGCCGATATCAATGTTCGCGCAGAACGCCGCACCAAAGAGTTGCAAGATATCGGACAATCCGTTATGTTCCGCGACGTTCTTAAGGATTTGAAGGCACGGGATCAGCGAGATCGCAATCGCGATATTGCCCCGTTAGTGGCGGCACCTGACGCTGTGGTTGTTGATACGTCTGACAAAGACGCTGATATGGTCTTGGCACTGGCATTGTCACATATAGCTCAATAATCTAGAACATCGTCGAACAGGTTGGTTTCCGAACACCGCCCGTTTGTAAAAATGGCTTTAATTTTTGCTGGTAATGATCAACTGATCGCCACAAAAACCCGGTTAGAGTTTCATCAGAAGCAATATTGCCAACATGGCATGATGCTGATCAATGGAATGGTTCGGCTAATTCGGCCCTCAAACCAGCTGAGGCATTATACCGGTATGATAGTTTCGTGTCACGAAACACCGGTAGGCGATGAACGGAGATATTTTTGACACCTACAAATGTAATGGCAGCAGACGCTGCAACTGAAAACTTTGCCGATCTTCTTGCTGAAAGCTTTGGTAAAGATACCAATATCGAGGGCTCAGTTGTCCGCGGTTTTGTTGTAGAAATTGAAGGCGACGCGGTTCTTATCGATGTTGGCCTGAAGTCTGAAGGACGCATCCCCCTCAAGGAGCTTGTCAGTCCCGGACAGGAATCCGATGTAAAGATCGGTGACGAAATTGAAGTTTATGTTGAGCGCATGGAAGACCGCAATGGTCAGGCTGTGCTCAGCCGTGACAAGGCCCGCCGCGAAGAAGCATGGAGCTTGCTCGAAGCCTCATTCGAAAAACAGGAACGTGTTACCGGCATCATATTTGGCAAGGTCAAAGGCGGCTTTACCGTCGATCTTTCAGGCGCAACAGCCTTTTTGCCAGGTAGCCAAGTTGATATCCGCCCAGTGCGTGATCTTGGCCCATTGATGGGCTCTCCACAGCCATTCCAGATTCTGAAAATTGACCGCCGCCGTGGCAACATCGTTGTTTCGCGCCGAGCTGTTCTTGAAGAATCCCGCGCCGAAGCTCGCACTGAGCTGGTATCTAACCTTCAAGAAGGTCAGGTATTGCAAGGGGTTGTTAAGAACATCACCGATTACGGTGCGTTCGTTGATCTTGGCGGTGTTGATGGTCTGCTTCACGTTACCGATATTGCATGGCAGCGTATCAGCCATCCTTCGGAAGCCCTGCAGATTGGCGAAACTGTTGAAGTACAGGTTATCCGCTTTAATGCAGAAACCCAGCGCATCTCGCTTGGTATGAAACAGCTTCTGTCTGATCCATGGGAAAATGTCGAAGGCAAATTCCCGATTGGTGCGAAGATGGAAGGCCGTGTTACCAATATCACCGATTACGGTGCATTTGTTGAGCTTGAGGCCGGCGTCGAAGGTCTTGTCCATGTGTCAGAAATGAGCTGGACCAAGAAGAATGTCCATCCAGGCAAGATTGTATCAACCAGCCAGCAAGTTGAAGTCATGGTTCTGGATGTTGATCTGTCTAAGCGCCGGATTTCACTTGGTCTTAAGCAGTGTACTGGTAACCCATGGGAAGACCTTAGTGCCGCACATCCTGCTGGTTCAGAGATCGAAGGCGAGATTCGCAACATCACCGAATTTGGTCTGTTTGTTGGCCTTACCGAAGAAATTGATGGTCTTGTTCATCTATCGGATATCAGCTGGGACGTAACAGGCGAAGCTGCTCTTGAAGGCTTCAATAATGGTGACATGGTCAAAGCCAAGGTTTTGGATATTGATACTGATAAAGAGCGTATTTCGCTTGGTATCAAACAACTTACCGATGATCCATTTGCTGGCCAAGCTGACAATTACCGTAAAGGCGAAGTTGTCACATGTATTGTTACAGCTGTTTCCGAAAACGGTCTGGATGTAACAGTCGGTGATGCCATGACTGGCTTTATCCGTCGGGCTGATCTCAGCCGTGAACGTAACGAACAGCGTGCTGATCGGTTTGCCGTTGGTGAAAAGGTTGATGCGGTCGTAACGAACCTGGATAAGAAGTCACGTAAACTGACTTTGTCAATCAAGGCACGTGAATCTGCCGAGGAAAAGCAGGCTATGGCTGACTTCGGTTCATCAGATAGCGGGGCAAGCCTTGGTGATATTCTTGGTGCTGCTCTTGCCAAGCGTGACACATCAGACGACAAGTAAAGTATCCGCGTAGGCAGCTTCGGTTGCCTACGCTTTCATTGTATTTTTCATTCTAAAACGTTTTTGTTTCAAACATGAGTTGACCCCGCGTTGGTGAACGGGCATCCTAATTTCTGTTAAAAATGTATGTATTAACAATGGAGTGGGTGGCGTGACACGGTCTGAACTTATTGCCCGTATGGCAGCAAAAAATCCTGCCTTGTATCACAGAGATATTGAACGTTTAGTCGGAACAATCCTAGATGAAATAAGTGGCGCTCTGGAACGCGGTGATCGCGTTGAACTTCGTGGGTTTGGGGCGTTTTCGGTACGTCACCGCAAAGCCCGCATAGGCAGAAACCCAAGAACAGGTACAAGCGTGCAAGTTGCTGAAAAGAAAGTACCTTTTTTCAAAATGGGTAAAGGAATGCGTGAGCGTCTGAACCGTTAATTAGGTGAAATTAATGAAAATGATTACCCGTTTTTTGTGGGTCATGATCACCATTTCAATAGGTTTGTTCGCGGTATCATTTTCAACTTCCAATACTACACCTGTTAGCTTGGCTCTGTGGCCTTTTGATCTAACCTTAACCGCGCCGATATGGCTTGTATGTATTATATGTCTCGGCATGGGCTTGGCAGTGGGTAGCGCGTTGATTTGGCTACAGCTTCTTGCGATTCGCGCCCGCAAGTGGCGATTACAGCAAAATTTTAATAAACTTGAGAAAAAATACGCAGCGCTTATCGAAACACAAGTGTCTGAAGCTAACACCGATGTGGCTGACAAAAAGCAGGACATTAGAGTGCTGAATTAAGCCTGAGCAACCCAAGGAAATTTCAAATGCCGCGTGCTGATGTAAAAATTTGCGGGATAGCAACACCTTCTGATTATGATGTCTGCGCCAAAGCGGACGCGCGCTGGGTTGGTATGGTGTTTTTTCCAAAATCACCAAGGCATCTTTCACTAAATGCGGCGACTGCCATTGCAGATCATGCCGACAGCTATGAGGGTATTTGCCCAAAACGCGTGGCTTTGACTGTCGATATGGATGATGATGCGCTAGATGCTGTCATGCAGGCATCCCGCCCCGACTTTATCCAATTGCATGGTAATGAAACGCCTAATCGTGCAAAAGCAATCAAGGCACGCTTTAATATCCCGCTTATAAAGGCCATTCGGATTGGTAATGCATCTGATTTGAATGCCTGTTCCGCATGGGACAATGTTGCTGACTGGCTACTGCTTGATGCCAAGTCAGTTAGCAGTGACATGCCGGGGGGAACAGGCCATAGATTCGACTGGAGCTTGCTTGCCCGTTATACAGGCATGGCAAAATGGATGTTAGCGGGAGGGCTTAATTGTGAAAATGTAGCCGAAGCTATCGCCACTACAACTGCCAAGGCACTTGATGTGTCTTCAGGTGTTGAATCAGCTCCCGGGAAAAAAGATCACAAGCTAATTCGTAGCTTTATTCATGCAGCAGAGATGGGCTAAATTAGATAACTATTCAGGAGGCTGGCCATAATGAGCCGGAAAATAAAATGACCGAAGCAAGTGTGAATTCTTTTCGAAATCAGCCCGATGATGGTGGGCGTTTCGGCATCCATGGGGGACGCTTTGTTGCCGAAACATTGATGCCACTGATTCTGGATGTTGAAAAATCATATAATGAATCGCGTCAGGATGATTCATTTGCCCGCGAATTGCTCTATTATCAGCAACATTATATTGGCCGCCCAAGTCCACTTTATTTTGCTGAGCGTCTGACAGCACATTTTGGTGGTGCAAAGCTGTATCTCAAGCGCGATGAACTGAACCATACAGGCGCACATAAAATAAATAATGTGCTGGGACAGGCTTTGTTAGCCAAACGTATGGGTAAAAAGAAAATTATCGCCGAAACCGGAGCAGGTCAGCATGGTGTTGCCACCGCTACTGCTTGCGCCCTGTTTGATATGGAATGCGAAGTGTTTATGGGTGAAGAAGATGTTCGCCGCCAAAAGCCAAACGTTGATCGGATGCGCCTATTGGGTGCAAAGATTCATCCTGTAACATCGGGCACAGGCACTTTGAAAGATGCCATGAATGAAGCTTTACGCTTTTGGGTAACCAATGCGGAAACACATTTCTATATCATTGGTACTGTTGCTGGCCCTCATCCCTATCCACAAATGGTGCGTGATTTTCAGTCAGTTATTGGCATTGAAGCCCGCACCCAAATTCAGGAAGCCGAAGGGCGACTGCCCGATGCTTTGGTTGCCTGTATTGGCGGTGGGTCAAATGCGATGGGCCTATTCCATCCGTTCTTGGATGATGAAGATATTGATATTTACGGTGTTGAAGCGGCTGGTAAAGGCATACCATCTGGCCTTCACGCGGCATCACTAACTGGTGGCACGCCAGGAATTCTGCATGGTAACCGTACCTATCTTTTACAAAATGATGATGGTCAAATTACTGATGCGCATTCAATTTCAGCTGGCCTAGATTATCCTGGTATTGGACCTGAGCATTCATGGTTGCATGATATAAAACGCGTTAATTATGTCAGCGCCACAGATGATGAAGCGCTGGTTGCGTTTCAGCTTTGTGCCCGTCTTGAAGGCATTATCCCTGCATTGGAACCATCTCACGCACTTGCTTTTACCGGCACAATGATTGGCGAAATGGATAAGGATTCTATTGTGATACTGAACATGTGCGGACGCGGCGATAAGGATTTGGGAGCCGTGCTTCCCATTCTTGAGGAACTTGGCAGGCTTTAGCGTCATACCAAACTTAGTACCAAAGACGTTATTCGAACAAAGGGAAATGTAATGACACGTCGTATTGAGACAGCTTTTGCCAAAGCAAAGTCGGAAAATCGGGGCGTTTTAGGCGTATTTATCACTGCCGGCGACCCCGACCTTGAAACGTCCGAAAAGATAATAAATTCGCTAGCAGACAGTGGTGTTGACTTTATTGAACTCGGAATGCCGTTTTCTGATCCAATGGCTGATGGTCCAGCTATTCAGGCGGCGTCCTTACGCGCTTTAAAGGCTGGCATGAGCTTGCAAAAAACAGTGGCTATGGCCAAGCGTTTTCGCGAGAAAAATAGCGATATTCCTGTGATTCTTATGGGTTATTACAACCCCATTTATATTTATGGGAACGAAGCTTTCTTGAAAGATGCTGTCGAAGCAGGCGTTGATGGGCTGATTTTGGTTGATCTACCGCCTGAAGAAGATGATGAGCTATGCATCCCAGCGAAACAGGCTGGCCTCAGCTTTATCCGGCTAGTGACACCAACCACCGATGACAAACGGTTACCAACGGTTCTGGCTGAGGCAAGTGGCTTTGTTTATTACGTATCAGTGACAGGCATAACAGGTACCAAAAGTGCCGCGGCAAATTCTATTGAGACGGCTTACAAACGGATCAGTTCCAATACCGATTTGCCGATTGTCACAGGTTTTGGTATCAAGACTCCTGAACAGGCAGCAGAAGCCGCCAATTTAAGTGATGGCGCGGTTGTCGGATCAGCCGTTGTCGATATTATTGCCAGCAATCTGTCTGCAGATGGAAGCGGTAATGATGATATTGTCCGTAAAGTTGCCGCATTTGTCGGTGATCTTGCAAATGCTATTGCTGGTAAATAGTCAGATGACGAAGGGATGTAAGCGATGAACTGGATTACAAATTCTGTACTCCCCAAAATCAAGGCATGGGTACAATCAGATGATGTTCCCGATAATTTGTGGGTTAAATGCAAAGCCTGCGGGCAGATGATTTTCCATCGCGAATTTGAGCAAGCTTATAATTGTTGCTCTACCTGTGGTTCGCACGCGCCCTTACCGCCTGAAAGCCGCTTTGCCATGACC